>NZ_DAHVQP010000061.1:0-6195 GCF_027317685.1 Saccharomonospora sp. | reverse complement strand
CCGTGCACGGTGGTCGACGGCACGACCGTGGCACCGCCGCAACCAGCGGCCGGGCGGAGGTGACCCGAACATGCCGACTCCGTCATCCGTTCAACGCCGGCCCAGAGCCGCTCTCGCTACCTTCGCACTGATCATTTCGGTGGTGGTGGGCTCGCTGGCTGCCGAGGCAGCGGCTCTGCCGGCGACGCCGCCCACCAACACGTCCGGCGACATGTCCGGGCACAAGTCCAGCCGTTCTGTGTACACGTCGATGCCCACGGACCCGACGGCGGTCGTCCTCGGGAGCGAAGAGTTTCCGGCCCATGGCGACGGCACGGGCGACGACACCGCTGCCATCCAGGCGGCCATCGACGAGGCTTCACGCCGCGGCGGCGAGAACTGGCTGGGCAACATCGTCGGCGGTGCCCGCGGCGTCGACGTCGGCGACGGCGGTGGCCTCGTCTTCGTCCCCGAAGGTACGTACCGGATCACCGAGCGGATCAACATCCACGCATCGGTCCGGATCGTGGGATTCGGTGCATCCCGGCCCACGTTCTACGTAGCCCCCTCGACCCCCGCTTTCGCCCACGAGCCCGAGTTCGTCTTCGCCGCCGTCCGCCGACCCTGGTCCGAGGACGGCCCGATCACGTTCGGCAACAACGACACGTTCGGGACCGGCCTGGTCAACGTCGACATCGCCGTCGACGAGGGCAATCCTGGCGCGGTGGGGGTCCGGTTCGGGGGCGCTCAGATGTTCGTGCTGCAAGACGTCGACATCGACCTGGCCGACGGGTACGCAGGCATCGACCACAACGCCAACCTCATCCAGCGCGTCAACGTCCGCGGGGGCGAATTCGGGCTGCTCGCCTTCGCGGCCTCGCCCGGGTGGCAGACCTCGATTCTCGACACGACGTTCAGCGGTCAGGCGCAGGCAGCGATCAGGCTGCACACCGACGCCAAGCTCAGCATCATCCGCACCCGCGTGACCGACGTGCCCCACGCCATCGACACGATCCCGGAACAAAGCCAGCGGCTCTACGTCCAGGATTCGCTCTTCGAGGACGTCACCGGCCCGGTGATCAGCCTCAACGACAGCGACTCCATTCCCGCCCCGGACGAACCCGAGCTGGTGCGAGCGCAGAACCAGCTCAACGTCGTGAACACCGGAGTGGTCGACTCCGGTCCCCTCGTGCGGACATCGCCGAGCGGGGACACGTGGACGTTCCCGGCGCAGAGCTACCTGGTCAACGACGCGACCCTGGGACTGCGGGTCCACGACGCGCTCACGGACGAGGCGCGACGCAGCGACGGGGTCGTCATCGACGCCCAGTCACGTGCCGCGGCCTCGTTCGAGCACCTGCTCACCTCCGACATTCCGCTTCCGCCGGACGCCGACTCGTGGGTGAACATCGTCGAGTACGCCGCCGAGCACGACGTGACCGTGGGGACCGGAACCGCGGACGACCACGCCATCTTCCAGCAGGCCCTGAATGAGCACGACACCGTCTACGTGCCGATGGGCGAGTACCTGCTCTCCGACACGTTGCGGCTGCGCCCGCAGAACAACCTGATCGGCCTGCATCCCAGGCAGACCTGGCTGACCATCCCCGACGAATCCCCCGCGTTCGGCGACCCCGACAACCCACGAGCGATCGTGCACACGCCGCCCGGGGGACGGAACATCGTCTCCGGACTCGGGCTCGACACCGCTGCCACGAACCCCGGTTCGGTCCAGGTGCACTGGCAATCGGGGGTGCACAGTCACCTCTCCGACATCGCGACGCAGTTCGTCAAGTGGGCGCCGGAGGAGACCCAGCCCGGCGATCCGGGCCCCGGCGACCCAGGCTATGAGTTCCGCGGCGACTACAAATACAACTTCTGGATCGACGGTGGCGGCGGGTCGTTCGTCAACCTGTGGTCGGTCGCCGGCTGGTCGGACAACGGGTTCCTGGTGGAGAACACGTCCGTGCCCGGGCGGGTGTACGAGATCTCCGTCGAGCACCACCAACACCGCGAGATCGTCCTGCGCAACGTCCGGAACTGGGAGCTGCACGCCGCCCAGACCGAGGACCACATCTACGGCTGGCAGTCACAGGCCGTGGAGCTCGAGAACGTGCGCCACGTGCTCTTCGCCAACACCGTCTTCTTCCGCGTCGCCACCGTGCTCGGCCCCTACCCCTATGCGGTAGGGATCAAGGACTCCAGCGACGTCGTCATTCGGGGCACCCGCGGCTACCGCCCGACGAATGTCGAGAACACACGCTGGGGTGCGACCATCGCAGACGTCGAGACGGGTCACGAGGTGCCCGAGCTCGACGTCGCCTACCTCGACGTCGGCTCGCGCGGGCGTCCCGTACACCCGTCCGGTCTGTCGCTGACGGGGCCGGGCGAGGTCGCCGTGCTTCCCGGCGAGACGGCCACCATCGAACTCGAGTTGACCAACCACGAGCCCGGGCCGCTGCGGGACGTCACCGCCTCCGTCACGGCAGCCGGGATGGACGCCGCGGTCGACGTGCCCGATCGGATTCCCGGTGGACACAAGATTGCCGTCCCGGTCACCGTCTCGCCTGCGGCATCCGCGGCGCACGGCACCGTCGTCGAGGCCACGGTCACGGTCGAGTTCACGTACAAGGGGCGGTCGCAATCCCTGGATCGGCCCCTCACCGTGCGGGTCGGCGGAAAGAACCTCGCCGTCGGGGCTTCGGTATCGGCGTCCTCGGTGTTGTCCACCAACGCCGCGACCTACGCCGTCGACGGTGCGACGACCGGCGGCCGGTGGATCTCGGGCAGGGGTGACCCGACGCCGACGCTGACCATCGACCTGGGTTCGCCTGCCACGCTCCACCGCGCGGTGCTCTATAGCGGCGTATCCGGTTCGGATGCGTTGCGCGTCGAAGCCTTCGAGGTCGAGGGGCTAGTCGACGGCACGTGGACCTTGCTCGGCGAAGTGTCCGGCAACGCCGCGAGCCCGGTGAGTGTGCCGCTCACCGGGGCCGATGATGTCGACACGGTTCGGCTGCGTTTCACCACTCCCAGTCCGACCGACGAGCTCGCCCGCGTCTTCGAGATCGAGGTCTACGGAACCCGCTGACGCGGCCGACGCATCACCCGCCATACGCAGGCTCACATCGCCGTCGCAGATGCGCTGCGCGATTCGCCGACGATAGCGATGTCGGCCGGGGGCGGCAGCAGACGATCGGGATAAAGCCGCAGGCGATCATGGTTACGACCCCGCAAGAACGGGTGCTGGCCGGATATTGTGGCGGGGCTCACGGAGTGCGTCGAAGTCTAGCGCCAGCACTCCCGATGACGCTCGGCCCCGAGCACGATGATCAATGCAATCAAGCGGCGCATGGTTACGCCCACGCTCGTCGTGATGCGCCGCGAGTTCCGTGGATCCCAAGGCCCGTGTGACGGAACTATCGGTACAGGGCACTGACCCGGTTTTCGAGCGTTGTGCGAGCGGGCGGCGGCGCCGCACCCGAAGCTGATCTCGAACCCAAAGCGAGAGAACGATCGGTCACTCCGTAACGCAGGCGGAAGACGAGGACGTCTACAGCAACGCTCAGCCACTCCTCCGCCTTTCCAAGCGGAGGCGCGTGCCTAAGAGCGCTTGTGAACCAGAACGGCAGCACAGCGCCACTAGCTAGGGCGTCTTCCAAACGTGCACGGCAGTTTTGCTTGAGTTCGGTGAGTGCCGCGTCCCCTTTCAGGAGCTCGTCCTCAGCGGCGGCACGGCGTTGTTGGTCGGCGGCGAGAGCCCGATCAGCCTCCTCCGCTTTTGGCCGTTGGTGACGGACCTTCCGGGCGAGCGCTTCGACGCGCGCAGCCACTCGTTCGAACTCTTGGTCACGATCAATGTACGCGCGGTCACTGGCGTTGGCGTCAAGTACCTTCTGACACAAGTCGTGGAAGCTATCCGACTCGTTCTTATACCTCCACTCCAACGTCCTCATCTCCTCCACGGCATACTCCTGGGCCCTGGCGTACCGTGGTTCGGTGAATGATGCACGCCGCTTATCCGCCGCGTTGGCTCGGGCCACAAGCTCTGTCTCACTGTCGTCGATCGTGTCGAAGTTGGCGCGCGGCGCACCTGCCGATAGCGAGGTTGCCCGAAACTGCCGGTCCATCTCGGCGGCGAGGTCCTGGACATTCGAGCGTATGGCCGCTATGTCCTCCGCGACCTCGCTCGTTCGCTCTGCGGCTTCCCGCACGTGGGTATCATGCCGCTCATCGAGCTCGTCGATTCGGAGCGGGAGTTCCATTCGGAGTTTGTCGAGCTCACCCTTGACAGATTCGAGTTGATCGACCCTGTATTGCAGGCGGGCGATCTCGTCAACCGTACGCCTGCGAGCCAACTCGTCATTCATGCGGGGTCACCAACTGCTTCGCTTTTTTGATCGCGGTAGCGCCGAGGTAGGCACCGAATGCCGCCAGCCAGATGGGAAATGTCAGCACTACCACCCATGACGTCAGCGCCCCTAGCGCGGCGATGGTCGTGACGGCCGCGGTCGCTGCCATGACTGCGGCGGACACAGCGTGCCGCAATACGAGCTCCTTTTTTGGGTTCCAGGCCAGAACGCACAGCACCGCCTGGATCACCAGGCATGCGAGGGCTACGTCCCAGCGCATATGCTCGGCCAGCGTCAGAACGGTAAGCACTGCCGCCACCGCTGTGTGCGCTGTAAAGATGCCACTTCGAACACGCCTGAGGGGTTGCTCGTTTCGGCGGCGGTGAGCTACGCACAAGCGACGGCGCGCCGAAATCAGCGCCCGTGTCGTGTCTATGGTCTGCTTGTCCCAATCGATTGTCGGATCAGCGAGCACTCCGCTGTCGGGATCGGAAGGCTCGCGAGCGAGATACGAACGCAGTTGGGATTCCAGCTGCTCGACCTCCGCCTCAATGGGTTCCGGATCGGGGGCCTCGACGTGGATACGCATAAGACTCCTTCGCTGACTCGACAGCATGATCAAATCAGCGTGTCACCAGCGTCCGACAACGTCGATCCACCGTCCACTTTCCGACTACCGGTCAGGTGCGCTCGGCATACCTGACTGTCCGCAACCGAGCCGGTCGAACTGGGCGGCGATGATCTAGGTTGGGGTGAGTTTGACGCGCAGAGCGCCTGACCGAGCCACCCAATCCGGATCTCCGGGGACCCGGCCGGTTCACCCGCCTCTCCTAGGAAAGGGCGGCTACATCACGGACTGTTGACCTGGCGTCTCAATGTGGCCTGGCCACGATCCCATGGAGCCGCAATTCGGTTGCTGCCAGCTCTGCCAGTACATGAGGATCGATCCGCGTCGTTCTGAGCTCACCCAGCCCGTCACCTTCTTGGCCGGCGCCTCTGCCTTGGCCTGCCCACCGACGATCGGACCATCGATGCCTTCTGTGCAGATCCGCCCTTACAACGACGCCGACGCCCAGAGCTGGCTGCGGTGCCGGCTGCTGAGCTTCTTTCCCACCCAGTACTACGACGACGTCGTCATCGAGCGGCCCAACCTCGACGAGCCGTCAATCCGGCTCGTGGGCGTCATCGGCGCCGACGTCGTCGGGATCCTCGATGTCAGCATCAGTGACGACGCCGCAACGATCGAAACGGTGGCTGTCCTGCCTGAGCATGCCCGCACAGGCACAGCCACTCGGCTGCTGCACGCCGCGCTCCCGGAGCTCCGCCGACGCAAAGTCCGAACTCTGGACGCGTGGACTAGGGAAGACCCGGCGGCGAACGCTTGGTATCAAGCGAACGGTTTCGACGAACGGTTCGACTACCTGCACGTGTACAAGGAACCGGATGAAGACAACACCGCATTCGCGGCTCCCGAAGGGGTCAGGCCCGTGCGTGTGTTCGCTCATGCGCCGATCGAGCTAGAAGCCCACATGCGCGCCCGGTTCCGCCGGGTCTACGTGTGTCGGCAATACATTCTTGACCTCAAGGGCGCAGCACCTAGCACTGCAGATTACGCACAGCGCAGGCGTAACGGATAACGGAGACGCCGGACCGCCGCGAATTAGGTGGCGTCAATGCTGGATCAGGCCGCCGACCGGAACGGGTGCGACATGGCCGGTCGCCAGGGCGGTCTACGCCAAGGCGAGGCCGATATCGATGAGCGATGATCGGCGGAGGAAGGCGACATCGGGGATCGGAGTCCGCACCGATTCCGCGATGTCGCCGTTCGGCTCGGGCCGGAGTCGGCCGCGGGTGATACGGACCT
>NZ_DAHVQP010000040.1:0-16228 GCF_027317685.1 Saccharomonospora sp. | reverse complement strand
TTGTCGCCGATGGGTTCGTCGTCGGCGTCCTCGACCACGGCGGAGCCGACATAGCGGCCGGGGGTGAGTACGTGGTCGTGCTTGCGGATTTCCTCCAGCGTCGCGGAGTAGCAGAAACCGGGCACGTCCTCATACGTCAGTCCGGCCTTGCGGGCCGAGGCTGTGCCGCGCCAGGCGTGGTAGGTGTCCGCGATCTTGGCTAGATCCTCTTCGGTGAGGACCCGTTCGGTGCGGTCGACCATCGTGCCCATCGACCGCGCGTCGATGAACAGCACCTCGCCACGCCGCTCGGCCAACCGCTTCGCGCCCTGGGGTGTCTTGTCCTTGGCGAAGAACCACACGCAGGCCGGGATCTGCGTGGTGCGGAACAGTTGTGGCGGCAGCGCGACCATGCAGGCCACCAGGTCGGCCTCCACCAGCGCCGCGCGGATCTGCCCCTCGCCGGACTGTTTGGACGACATCGAGCCGTTCGCCATCACCACCCCGGCGGTGCCCTTCTCGCCGAGCTTGGACACGATGTGCTGCAACCACGCGAAGTTCGCGTTCCGCGCCGGCGGCACGCCATACCGCCACCGGGGGTCGTCCTCCTTGCGCGCCCAGTCCGACATGTTGAACGGCGGGTTGGCCAGCACGTAGTCGGCCTTCAGGTCGGGGTGCTTGTCCTCGTAGAAGGTGTCCGCCCAACGGCTGGACAAATCACCGTGCAGCCCGTGGATGGCCAGGTTCATCTTCGCCATCCGCCAGGTGCGCTCGTTGGCCTCCTGGCCGTAGACGGCGATGTCGTCCCGCCGTCCCTGGTGGGCCAGCACGAACTTCTCGGCCTGCACGAACATGCCGCCCGAACCACAGCACGGGTCGTACACCCGGCCCGAATACGGCTCCAGCACCCGCACCAGCAGCTTCACCACGCTCGCGGGGGTGTAGAATTCGCCGCCGCGCTTGCCCTCGGCGCGGGCGAACTTCTCCAAGAAGTACTCGTACACCTCACCGAGCACGTCCCGTGCCGGGCGTTTCTCGTGCCCGGTGAAACGCGCGTCACCGATCAGATCCACCAGCTCGGCCAGCCGCCGCTGGTCCACGTTGTCCCGGTTGAAGATCTTCGGCAACACCCCGGTCAACGACTTGTTGGACTTCATGATCGCGTCCATCGCATCGTCGATCAGTCTGCCCGGGTTGCCCTGTTTGGCTTGTGCCGCCAACTCGTCCCAGCGCGCCTCCTCCGGCACCCAGAACACGCCGTGACCGGTGTATTCGTCGATGTCCTCCAGGAAGTCGTCCAGCCGATCAGTCGGGACGCCCTGCTCGGTCAGCTCGGCGCGGATCTGCTCGCGCCGCTCGGCGAACGCGTCCGAGACGTACTTGAGGAACACCAGGCCGAGCACGAAATCCTTGTACTGCGCGGCGTCCATCGAGCCACGCAGCTTGTCGGCCGCCTTCCAGAGCGTGTCCTTCAAGTCCTTCATCGTCGGCATTCCGGGCAATGCGGCCTGCTCCGCTTTGCGCTTCCGTGGGGGCATCCGTCCTCCTGTGTCGTAGTGGGATCAGGGTTGAATGGTCAGGGTTCCGTTGGTCAACCCGGTCACGGCGATCTCGGTGAGCGCGTCCACGGCGGCGAGCTCCTGCTGCGCGATCGCGCGCCGCTCGGCCAGGGTGGCGAGCATCCGGTCAGTCTCCCGCACGGTCTGCACGTCGAGGACGGGGATCCGCCACTCCTCCAACCGCCGGGGTGCGCGTACCGCGCCGTCCGACCGGTGAGCGGCCGCTGCCGTCAACAAGGCCGCCAGCAGCCGGGGAGTCAGCCGCGCGCGCCCCTTCGCCGAAATGCGCAAAGCCCGCACCGGGAACTCCACCACGGAGAAACCGTCGTCGTCGACCATGACTGTGGGCACAGGGCTGAGCGTGACCAACACATCACCGGGTTCGGTCAAGGTCGCCCGTGGGTAGCGCTGCGCGAGCACGGCGCGGTCGATCCACCGTCCGGGCACCGCATTGGAAGAACCCAGGTCTTCTGGGCCGATCACCCGATGCGTCCCCTGCGCACCGATATCGCGCGGATCAAGGCGTGCGCCCCGGACCATGCTCACCGTCCCGGCTTTGATCAGCGAACCAATGCTCGCCAGCTCGGGTACCGTGGGCTGCGCCTGCACCATCCCGGTGCGCACCCGCGGTCGCCGAGTCTGCCGCGCGTCAGCCAGCCGCGCCAGCGTGCTCTCCAATTCCGCCACGCGGGCGACCGTCCGCGGCACCTCGGTACGGCGTTCCCGCACGGTCGGCAACCGTGGGACAACCAGCGGCCCTCCGGCCTCGACCAGGTCGGCGACCTCGACCTCCGCACAATGGGTCCGGGTGTGCTCCACCGGCCGGTGGCCCGCCCTGCGCCAGGTCACGACGTCGGTGACGAGTGCGTCCACGACAGCGGTGGTCAGCTGAGCGTTCGACACATCGGCCACCAGCACTCGACCGCGCAGCGGCGAACGTCGCACGGGGCTGAGCACCCACAGTGCCGTCTCGTAGCCGGGGCGGAACGGCAACATACCGCCCGGCAACCGGATGACCGCTTCCACCAGGCCGCTGGCCAGCAGTTTCGCCCGGGCCCGCTCCTCCGGGGAATACCGTGACAGCGGCCCGGTCAGCACATCGGCGGGACCCCACACCACGCCCGTGCTGGACTCCGCGAGGCGCACGGCGATGTCGTCGATCCGGTCCAGCACCGCCATGGCCGAGCGGTTCTCCGCGGGCTGGTACGGGATCTGGGTCACGATCGCGTCCGGGGCTTCAGCTGTGTCTTCGGACTCCTCAGCAAGTTCAAGCCCGATGCTCACGTCCTGGTCGTCGATCGGCACCCCGTGCACGATCAACCTGCGTCGGAGTAGCCGAGCCAGGTAGGCGTCGGAATCGGCGGCCCTCACGACCGGGGCGCAGCTTTCCGGCAACAGCCCCAACAGCGGGATCAGCAGATCACCCGCCCCCGCAGCGGGGTCGGCGACGGTCAACGAGGCACTGTGCCCGGCGCGTTCGGCCGCACCGGTGAGCTTGGCCACCAACAGGCTCAGTTCCGGCTCCGGCCTGCACGCGGCGAGGTCTCGCACACCGAACCGCCCGCGACCGGTCAGTAGGTGCTCGAACGCTCCGGGTACCCCCCACGCGGCCTCGATCAGCTCGTCGACGAGCGAAAGGAGGAGCCTCGAGGATTCTGGGAGGGACCGGATCTCGGTGAGCAGGAACATATCCTCGGGGTCCAGTTCTTCGGCGCGATCACGCAATTCGTGTGGTGTCGCATCGGCCAGTGGCTCGCCGTCCACAGCGACGAGGCACACCAACGACGTCACCACGGCGATCAGGTCACGTGGCGGTAAGCCCTCGCCGACAGTGCTGAAGGCGTGAAGACACAGGTCGAGCTCAACGGAGTCCTGTTCCGCGCGGCCGGTCCTGACCAGCCAGTCACACACCTCACGGGCCGAGAACAGCGGCTTCGCGCCCCCTTCGAAGACCGCGGCGGGGAAGTCCGCGTACCGTCGTCGCCACGTGGTGACCACCGGGCGGCGGACACCCGCGAGCTGCGCGATGTCAGCCATCGACATCAGCAACGAGTCCCGTGTCGGGACGGCTGGACTGTCGAGCAACGGCGCCGCACCTCCCTCGCATCGTCGGGCCGCGGTCAGCCTATCGGCAAGATCAGCTCCAGTGTTACCTGAAAATTGATAACCCCTGTTATCGATTCTTTTTCTCTCATTCTCGCGGTCGTCGTCCCTAACTTGAGCTCATGCCGCCAGATGCACCTGGCACGTCAACGAACAGCCCTACTGGGAGCAGCAAGCATGAGTCACGATCCTTCCACCACACCGCGTAACAGCCTCGGTACCGCCGGGTTCGTCCTGGGGCTTGTGGGGTTGGTGTTCTCATTCATCCCGCTGGTCGGCGTCACCGCCTGGCCTTTGGTGATCATCGGGCTGACCCTTTCCGCCGTCGGTATCGCCAAAGCACGCAAGACGAAGGCCCCCAAGGGACTGGCGATCGCGGGAACCATCCTCTCCGCCATCGGCCTGCTTATCTGCATCACGTGGGTCGGCGTGGTCGGCAAGGTCGTCGACGAAGCCGAACGGAACGAGCTGAAGCCCGTGGAAGCCGGCCAAGCGCCCACAGACGATCAGCACATCGTCGTCTTCGAACTCTCCACGGACCAGGCGGTCAACGTTCGGTACGGCGACCTCGGTGATCAGCGAACGGTCGTGGTGGACCCGACCGACGACTGGCGACAGGAGTTCAGTTTCGGCGGTGGCTTGCACCACCTCACGCTGTCCGCGACACCGGTCGACAACAGCGACCTCGACAGCACTGTCACCTGTTCCATCACCGTCGACGGGGAAACGGTGGCACAGCAGTCGAACCCGTTCGGCGTCTGGTGCAGCGCCGAGGTCGACAAGTGAACCCGAGTCCGAATGCAAGCGACCACACCACAAGGAGTCCCGTGCCCGTGGAATTCGACTCGATGACCAACCAAGGGACCACGTCCCCATCGAAACTTCCGAAAACGTGGCCTTGGATCGTGAGCATCGTCGCCGCCTTTGTCACCGGCGCCGCCGGCGCACTGGGGATCATGAGCGCAGTCGGTGACGAAGAGAAGGCCGCGCCCACGCCTGAGCGTCTGTTCGAGGGCACTTCAAGTCCTGTTGAGCCCGCGGTGGAAGAGGAACCCCCTCCCACTCTGACCGCAGAAGATTTCACAATCGAGCTGAAGATCCTCAGCAAGCGGTGCTTCGGCTCCGCCGGCTGCAACCTCACCTACACAATCGGTCCCGTCTACCTCGGTGCCGAATCACTCGACGACGTGTCGGCCACAGTCACCTATGAAGTCCTGGGAGGCGACAGTGGACCTCAGATCAACTCGTTCACCTTGGATAGCGACGTGATCACTTACCAGGAGAAAGAGTTCATCTCGACCTCTTCATCCTCCACCGAACTCGAAGTCGAGGTCACGGACGTCTTCTGACAGTCAGTAAAAAGTTCTCGGGGCGGACGGTAGGACACATTCCTCGCCTCCTTGTTGCACCAACACACACGAAGCGACTTCGCTGCCAGACAGGCTCTGCGATCAACGAACCGATACGCATTCCTCGACTGGTTACCGTCCGTCGAGCAGCCGGAGGACCCGCATAACAGAACCACGGCACAGTACCGGGGACTTTGAACCCAAACGGCCAGCTCGCCGCGCGGTCCGACACAATCAAACAGTATTGGCCCAATCGAATGATTCGAAATGGTTGCTTCATAAATGGGGAAGGAATTGATCCGCTTCAGAGCCAAGCTCCCTGTTGGGGCACGCTCCGTATATGCGACACGGTGGGATTGTGAGTGAACGGCCAGCAGGTTGATGCGCTCCCGGTTGTTGACCTAATTCGTGTCGGAGCGAGCGCGGGACGTGATGACGAAGCAGCCTGCGCATCCTCCTCGCGGTGGCGGACACGACCCAGGTCCCGCGCCGTAGGCCGATTCCCGAGTGAGCGGTTGGACGGCTTTGTGCTGGGTCCGGTGATGGCGGCGTTGGACAAGGTCGAGTTCGACGGGGCCGCTGTCGGCGATGCGCTCTCAGAGGTCCGGCGTGAGGAGATGTCGGTGCATCCCGGCGTCCGTCGCTATGCCGAGCATGCGACGCGGATGTACCTCGAGAACTGCTCACACGAGGACGAGGAACTGCGCCCGGTCCAGGAGTCGTGGATCGTGCAACGCGTTCTGCCGTCGGTGGTATGGGAACTGTATGCGTGGGGGCGCCGCTACGAGGCACCCGATGGAGGGTTGCGCGAGTTTCGGTTCCTCCGGCTCGGCCCGGCACGTGAACGCAGTCCGGCGGAGATCGCGATCGCAGCGTTCGTCGCCGCGTTCGGCACGCCGGCTGCCTGGCCGAAACCGTGGTCAGAGCCGTTTCAACCGTCGGGGCGCGCAGGCGCGAAACGGGTCCGGGTGCTGGAGGTCGGCCTGGTGGACGGGTCGGTGAAGCTGTTTCTGGACGCTACGGCAGACGACGTCGAAGCGTATTTCGCGGAGCACGGCCGGGGCCGGATCGGCCAGATCGCGACGGGAGAGGAAGTGGTCCCCGGCTTCGGGTGTGCCACGTGCAAGCGGATCGCGGTGTGCCATGGCCCAGTGCGCGTTCCTGGGCTGCTGGGCGTGGAGTCCGGGCAGGGGCCGCTGCGAACGATCTCGGTCAGCGGTCTTCGTTACTACCGGACATGTCCTGCGCAGGCGTACCTGCGTACCGTGCATCTACCGCGTGCTTACGAGTACAGCGCCGAAGCCGAGATGGGCCAGGCGGTTCATGCCTGGCTGGAGAAAGTGCACCAGCGCCATCAGGGTGGGTGCGGCACCGAGATGATGCCGAGACCGGGCGAGGACTGGTCAGCCGGCGAGTGGCGGGTGAGAAGCGAGTTCGCAGATCTTGGTGCCCGCATGCTGGCGCATCACGTCAAGGTGTGCCCGTTTCAAGAGGCGCCGGACATTGACTCCGTCCGGCTGGAGCCTCGGTTGACAGTCTTCGACACGACGGCGCGCGCGGTCGTGGTGGCGAAGCCTGACCTGGTGTATCGCGAGGAGGGACGGTGGGTGTGGCGGGAGCTCAAGACCACGCGGAAGCCTCGGCGACACCTCCTGGATCCACTGGAGGAATTCCCCCAGCTCGCTCTCGGTGTGGCGATGCTGGCCGCAGGTGTGCTGGGTCCGAGCGGCGCTGGCCGGGTCGAGCTGGAAATCCTGCGGCCGTCGGGCGCCGAGATCGTATTGATCGACCCGAATGACCCCGAACGGGTGACCACTGCACGACGGGTCCTGCGCGAATGGGCTGGTCCATGGCGAGCGGACTCCTCATTCGAGGCGCGTCCCAGCCAGAACTGTCGGTGGTGCCCGGTATCTCGATGGTGCCCAAGTTATCCAGGGCACCACCCGGAACAGAAAGACGACGAGGAGAACGGTGCCGTCACACGCACACCAGCCGAGAGCTGATCTCTTTTTCGAAGGCGAGAACCTGTTGAGGATGGTCGCGAGTGCAATAGTGCGACTGTCCCGGCAGAACGGCCCGGGTGATCCGGTTTACGACGCGACAGTGCAGAGTGCCTACAACCAGCTCGTGCTGCTGTGCCTGCGTAAGGGACACACCCCACCGGCCAGTGTGCCGGACATGATCCGGTGGGCAGCGCAGCGTCCGATTAACGAATGGCCATGGACATTACCGGACGACTTCGTCAGCGACGACGTTTTCCTGGTGGACGGCCTGACCCGTGCGCCGACACAACAGTGTTGGGAATGGCGTGTCGTGGCACGAGACGTCGCGGCCGAGCAGGTGGAGAACCAACTGATGCGGGAAGCGCTCGCAAAATGTCAAGCGGCACAGGCACCGGAGTCCTACACTGCGTTCCGAAAGCTGTTGATCCGTCGTCCGGTGCTCACCGAGACCGAACGCGCCGCGGTGACCGACGATCTGGACCTCGCACCGCTGCGCGAGGTGATCCAGCACTGTTATGAACCCGCGCCCGCGTCCTACTTGCGTGACGGCGCCTACGCGATATGCGCACGTTGCGGGTGTTTGCTGGTTCCTCTCGGGCGGGATCGCTACATCTGCGAGTTGGACCGGTGCCGACGTGACCAGCATCCCCGGGTAGGTCGGACGGTGGAGGCTCGCCTCGGGCGCGGCCTCTACCAACTCAACCGGCCGCTACGAATGTTCATCACCGGCCCCGGCCTTGCCGAGACCGACCTCGAATCCGAACTGATCCGCCGGGGATTGCGCCCGACGATGTGGCCGAACTTCGACGCGTACGACTTGCGGATCACGCTACCGCGAGGCCGAGTGTGGGCGGTGGACGTGAAGGACCGGGCCAACCCGGCGCTGCTGGGGCGCAGCGCCCTACCGCTGCGAGACGACCCACCTTACGACGAGGGATTTCTTGTGGTGCCCCAATACCGGTTTGACGAACGCGAGGACTACGGCCGCGTGTTCGCACACCATCAGCGCGACGATCTGGCTGGCGCGGTGGATTTGATCTCCGATACCGAACTGCTCGCCAGGGTGGATCGGGAACTGGCGCGCGGCCACTCGGGCAAACTTGCCACGACAGTCTCGGAGGCCACAGATGCGTGACCGCAGTCGGTGGCACAACCAGTTACTCAGCCAGCTCACCCCGGTCTGGCCGAAAACACCGCAGAGTTTCTCACCGGGACAGATGCTCGATGTGGAACTCGGCCTCTACCTGTTGCGGGCGGTGATGCCCGAGCAGACGGCGCGGAACGCATGGACCTTGTTCGGAGGGTATCCCTACAGCGAAGTGTTCGGACGACACGCCCCAGATACACCACTGCGGATAATGCGGAGCCGGCACTACTTATGGGACATGCGGCGACGAACGGAATGGCTCCGTGAACTGGAGAAGTACCGGCAGGTCCCTCAGGAGCTGCGTGGTTATCTACTGGACGACGTGGACTGCGTCCCGGTACCGCGTGAGCCCAGCCGCGCGGCGAACCGGTTCGATGTCTACGAGAGGTTGCTGACCTCACCACCGGAGTTCGCCCGTCATTCGCTACCGCTCGCGGGTCCGGGTGAACACGAATTCTTCGTCCGCGACCGCCGCTACTCGGTCACGTTCTCGGCCGAGCTCCTCGCCAGCGTGCCTCGTCCTGTTGGGCACGACCTCACCGCGCGGCCGCCCGGTGCGGGCGCTCCGGTGGAGGTGACCTGGACGGAGCTGGAGGACGCGGCCGTCAAGATGGACGCGATCGAACAGAATCTGCCGGGCAAGCGCAACGACTGGGTTCGGCGCCTCGGGCGGGTCAAGCTCCTGATCCGCGACGACACCCAGGGCGAGTTCGTCCCGTCCGAGCAGCTGCGAGTCGACCGGCTGATGAACCTGGTCGGCATGGTCGGCGCCGGAAAGTCGACATTACGTGACATTCTGGCTTTCTGGGCGGCCACCGAAACCGGTCGACGCATCACCATCGTCGTCGGTGACGTGGCCGAGACCTTGGCGATCGTCGACCAGTTCGATCGGCTTGGAGTCGAGGCCGCTCCGATCGTGGGGCACTCGACGCGCGAACGTCATCTCGAACGGCTGCACCGGCGCATGGGCTCGGCCGGTGCGGACACGATGCTCGACCACGACCACCCCAGCTTCGACTACCTCAGCAGCGCATGCCCGGTCGACGCCCTGCGCGGCCTGGAGGCGAGCCAACCGCTGCGCATAGGCGAAGCCCCTTGCGACGCCCTGTACCCGGTGCGGCGCGATCACTCCGACTCCGACGATCTTCTGGCACGAGACCGTGCCGGTGATCGAACCAGCTTCTCGCCCCGGAGGGACCGGAAGCGGCATGTTTGTCCACTATGGATGGTATGTCCGCGTCACCACGGAGCGCGCAGCCTCGTCAACGCGCGGATCTGGGTGGCCACCCCAGCGAGCCTGGTTCACAGTGGAGTCCCGTCGACACTACATTCTGAACGCTTGCGGCATCTGGAGCTTGCGTGTCGGATGAGCGATCTGGTGATCGTCGACGAAGCCGACCGGGTACAGATGCAACTCGACCGCGCGTTCGCTCCTGCGACCACCCTTGTGGGCCGATCACCTGACTCATGGCTGGACGAGGTCGCCAGCCACAAGGTGGCCGAGCTGGCGCGGCGCGGGCGCCTCCAACTGTCCACATGGGAAGTCGATGACTGGACCAGCGCCGTGGACACCGTCTCCGCCGCTACCGACCGCCTGTACGCGCTGCTGATCGGCACCCCACCACTGCGCAACTGGATCACCGAAGACTACTTCAGCGCGCTGACACTACACCGGTGGTTGATCCGGTCCTGGTTCCCCGACCTGATCGGCCATGACACCGATCCAACAGCGGACACCGCGACCTCGACGCACCACGCGCAGCGTCAGATACGCATGGAGTATGTCGAGGCGGTGCTTGATCAGTTCCGTGACAACCCGCTCGAGGAACAAGACCCACGGGACGAGAACGACCAGGTCACCCCCACAGCGAACACACTGGTCACTCTGACGCTGCAACTGCTGCACGTCCAAGCCGGTTCGTCGATTCGCAAGCGCTTGCAGAACGTACTGCTCGACCTCGTCGGGCAGGATCCGGCCATCGCCGACGACCTGGAGACCCACGCCCAGCGCTTCGAGCTCACCCTCATCCTGGCCGCGCTGCACCATCGGCTGGATCGTATGACGATCCTCTGGCCGCGGGTCGAGGCCGCACTCAACCTCGAAGCGACCTCGAATGTGCTGTCACGACGCCCGCCCAAGGACTACGAACCCGTCATACCGGAATCCCCGATGGGCAACGTTCTGGGGTTCCAGTTCCAGCTCGGCGAACGAAACGGCGACGGTGACCAAAGCGGCGAACTACGTTTCTTCCGCTGCAGCGGTGTTGGTCGAGAGCTGCTCCTCGCCCTTCCTCATCTGCCTGCTGTCGATAACCGGCCCGGGCCCCATGTCCTGCTCATGTCCGCCACCAGCTGGGCGGGCACCTCAACCCGCTACCACGTCCACGCCCCCGTCGACGCGGTCTTACGACCACACGACGACGAAGTCAATTTGATCCTCGACACCACGTTGCGCACACAGTTCCTCTACTGGCCTGGCACGTCACCACCGAGACCGCTCAAGTTGTCCGGTAGCAGCCTGGAGAATCGAGAGAAAATTCTCGAACAGATGCTGAACCAACTCGCCATACCGGACCGCAGTCTCGGTGACGCACCGAGCATGCTCGATACAGAACTCGCCGAGCTCCGGGAGATCGACCCCGAGCGAGCCCGGATCCTGCTCCTTGTCGGCAGCTACGCCGAAGCCAAACACGCCGCACGCCATCTCGACCGCATCCCGGAATGGAGTGGGCGAGTCACCCAGCTGGCGTCCGATGACGCCGACCTCGACAACAGTTGGATGGTTCTGCGTCGCGGTGAGCTGACCAAATTCCCCGACACCGGCAGTGAGATCCTCATCGCGCCGCTGCTGGCCGTGGAACGCGGCCACAACATCGTCCTGCCCGACGGTAAAGCGGCTATCGGTACCGTCTACTTTCTCGCCCGACCGCATCCACGACCCGATGACATCGCCCTTGCCATCCACGCGATCAACGACTGGGCCGTTCGACAGGTGCGCGGGCCCGCCCAGGCCTTCCACACCACCGCCCGCGTGGCAGGGACCCCGGACCGGGCAGCGCTGACGTTCCGCAGCACCGCCAGCAAGAAGTGGAACCGCTTCCTCACCAGACAGTTGGCGTGGAGCAGCCTCACGCCCGAGGAGAAGGAAAGCTTCACCTGGGACCAGCTCGTCGTGATGTGGCAGGTCATCGGCCGGCTGGTTCGCGGCGGTGTGCCCGCACGGGTCATCTGCGTCGACGCCGCGTTCGCACCCCGTCAAGCCGGTTTCGAAGCGACAGATACACCCGACACCAGTCTACTGGCCAGTATGCGAGCTGTTCTTCGCCCCTACTTCACTGATGACCCAGCGACCACCCCGCTCGACCGTTCACTCGTGCAGGCCCTCTACGAGCCGCTCTACCAGGCGCTCGCAGACTTCAACTGATCAACCTGGATAGGACACCGATGGCATTCAACGAACTCCAGCCCGCCGCCTTCATCCCCAGCCCAGGCCTCGAGGCTTTTCCCGTCGACCTGTACACGCTGAGCTTCCCCACTCACTGGCGCGAACCCGTCCTCGACCTGTATCGGGCCAACCGGTCCGAAACCGCTCGTGCCCGGATCAGGGAAGTGCCGATCCGGAAACTGAACTCCCTCATCCGCACCGTCGCCCCAGACCTGGTCACCGTCGACGCCAACGCATCCTTCGACGCCACCCGGCCCTGGTTGTACAGCCGATCCGCCTATCCGATGCGTCCGCTGACCCGGCTCGTCCGCGCCTGGCTCCACAGCCTCGCTCCCAGCCCCGAAGCGTGGCGGCTTTTCCGCGACACAGCCCGCATCGTCGACCCAGAGGAATTGAGTTGGATTCCAGAAACCGTCGACCTGCTCGAACACCGCATCTCACCAGGAGGAACCTATGAACCGGCCACCCGCCTCTACAGGGTGCTCCCCGAGATCCTCGCCGACCGCATCGCCGCACTACCGCCCTACGAATTCTGCGGTGAGCGTATTCATTTCCACCGCGTCGCCGTCGACGCCCGCGCTCATGGTGCGGAGCTGATGTCTTGGCCACCGCTGACGCATCGCGTCAAGGTCACAGACAAGGCCGCACGCAATCGATACGGAAGCCACCGCGACTGGCGCTACTCCGCGGTCATCAACGTGTCACTACGGACCGTGCCTTTCTCCCCGGTGCCGCGGATCCACCTCAGTACCCGAATTCGTCGCTGGGCCGCAGGTGAGATCCTCATGCCCGGGTCGCGGCGTGTATCCGCATACCTGCTCGCCCAGCAACCCTTCGTCGAGGACGGTCAGCGACCCGGTCGGTTCGCGGTAGCGCAGTTCGCCTGGAATCGCCGCACTCACCAGATCGAATGGACACAGAGCGGCCCTGAAGGCATGCTCGCCCGCATCGGTGCCATCGACAATCTCCCTGCCGCCGACGTCTTCGCCAAAGAACCGGACACGTGGCTTGACGGCCGGGACGGCATCGAAGGCGGGGCCAGCTATCACACGATGATGGGCTGGCACGGCGTTGGCGCCGGGCTCATGCCCGCCGAACGACGTCGCCTGACCGAATGGGTAAGTGCCGCCCTCGCACCCGAATTCGAACCGGCGCCCCCGCTGGTCCGCAGCAAGATCAAACAAAACCCGGCCAAACTCCTCACGCCGAACGTGTCCCTTCCCAAGAAAAACGCCACCGAGCAACAAGTGGAGGATGCGGCGACAGCGAACCAGCTCATCGACGCCGACAACGCGGCCCGACGGCGCAAATTCACCTCACTCGCGCTCGATGGGCGAGAACTCGTCGCGGTCCTGCTCTACCAAACCTCACACATGCGTGACCAGCTCATCAAGGCCGCCGAAGCCAACCTCGGGTTAACCGATCACCGTGATGAGGCCGGCCCCGCAGTATGGAGCTGGACTACACCAGAACTCCAGGTACGCATCCACGCACGCGAACTCGGCACTCTCGGCGCGCCCTTGAGCACAAACGAGCGGCCACCGAAAAAAGGCGACGAGCACATCACCGCTATCAGCCACCGCCGCGCCGCTGTCCGAAAGTATCTACGCGATCTTGCCTCCCAACTCGGTGAGACCACAGCCATCACGTTCATCGAGCTCGACGGGCGAGACAAGTACAAGCACCGCACCACCGACCCCAAGTTCGCGATCCGGCTCGGCTGTGCCGACGCCAGCATGGTCAGCCAGTTCTTCACCCCCACGGAAACGCGCTCTGGTGAGGGCGACGACGATTCTTTGTTCCGAGCCTCTGCGGCATGGGCCGACGGGCTACGTCAACTCGGAGTGCTCCTCGTTCCACCACACTCCCTCGGCGACAAAATCCCCGATAATCTCAACCAGCTCGCATTCTGGCTCGTCAAGCGGCAGGCCACCAGCGAGACAGGACGAGCACAATTCACTCCGGTCGCCGTTCTCATTCGTCCCGGGCAGAAGAGGATCCTCGGCCGCACACCTGATATGTCCGAGTGGGTGCCTTATCCACAGCTGTTGATCGAATTAACCGGACAGGTCCGCCCTCAGGAACTCTCCACCAAGGAACAACAAACAAAAACCGTAGCCGCATTCGTCCAGAACATCCTGTACGCGCTGCGGAGCACACCCACTCTAGTCGTCACCCACGCACATAACATCCGAAACAGATGGCCCTGGCTGACCAACACCGGTCTCCTCCATGACCGGATCCAACTCGGCGACACAAACGGCCCAACCCAGAGCATCGAACTCTTCGGTCAGCATCTCCGTCTCGCACGCATCGCCACCAATGACCGCGACGAAACACCACAATGGTGGGCTCCCAAAGGCGACGACTCGGCCGGGATCAGTAAAGGACTCTGGAAACTGCCGAATAATGACAGCAACGGCCGGGTCTTCTATAGCACAAGTCCCAAGCCTGGAACACACACATTGTCGGTGGAAGCAACAAAACTCACCCACCGGATCAACTCCAAGGGAGCGCCAGAAATCCGTCCGGGAAAGAACGCCTGGAACCCGGAGCTCCTCGAAATCACCATGCTCGGATGTTCGGACGACAGCGAAGCCGAACACCTGGCCATGTTCCTCCACCAGCAACGCTTTGCCGAGGACTACCGTGAAGCACTCGCACTCCCGCTGATCCAACACATCGCAGAACTCACCACCCAGTACGGTCTACCGCACGACAATGAACTCGATGAAGTCGACGAACCGATCGATTCCGATGACGAAGCACCGACGGCACTACTCTAGGTGTATGGACTCGCGAGGAGATGAGTTGGTGCGGGGACGGACGACTGATAGTCAATTTTCGACAGAAGTGTAGGGGGAACAGTAGTTGCAGTGAATATTCCTATCGTGTAGCGCCTTGGCGTGTTGCAGTTCGGAGTGCTAGCGCGAGATAGAGAAATTCTTCGACGAAGTTTCGGCGTAGCTTTTAGAGCGTGTCTTAGTTGATGGATGACCTCTATTCTGTGGACGATCTTCATAAAGCTGATGCCGGACGGACTGTGGCCTGTGGCCGAACCCTTGATTCCACTGGCAGGCCAGCTCCCGTAGGACGCAGACGAAGCGCTGATGTTCCTCGCGATCGTGTTCGTACTGACCAGCGGATGCGTGCGGCGACACCTGTCGCTCGGCTTCGGACCCACCGTGCCTACCACGCACCGCTGGTTCGTCCTATAAAGAAAGTCAGGACTGTGGTGTAAGTCGCTGGCAGCCAACACTCGCGACAACAGCGCTCTCAAACCCTTGTGAAGGCTGTCTCCCGTCGTCCGGTGTTGCCGAGGATCCCGGCGATGGCGAACGACAGAACGTCAGGCCTACGACACCCTCTGCTCCGCAGGTCTGGCCGTACTGCCACGGCTCATCTTCCATCGGCGTCGAGTTCTCCGACAAGCTCGGCTGACGCTGCTGGATCATCGAACGATCGTCTGGCCAATCGGATATCGACGTCAGATTCTGCGCTACGAACGTGAAGCCAACCACTTGCATGCCTTCCTCCCCTCGCTGCAACCCTCGCCTGTCCCAAGAAACTCACCAATGAGACACGCTCTGAAGAAAGCTTTGCTCGGGCAGATTGAGCTTCCAGACCCCACGTAACGCGTAGCGGATCACTTCCACATACGTGGTGAGCACATCAGCATGTTCGGACCGGCGGCGAACCCGACCCGGTGTCCAGTCCGGCCGCGGAGTACGACGAGGCCGCACAGACGGCGGCCCCCGTCGCTGACGACTACTTCTCCACAGTGGAATCCGAAGCCAACTCGTGCTCTGGCGAAGCCAAGACCAAACTACGCGGAGACAACTTACAAGCCCCCCCCGATAGAATCCTGTCGATCGCCGAAACCGCCGTGACCAATGCGAAGGCGATGATCGCGGCGGGTGAGGTGGTGTCCCAGGTCGTCGACATCGTGCCCCGGCTGATGACCGAGGCCCAACGGTTCCGGCCGCGACTGGTACACCAACTGAGTCAACCCGCCGGACCCGCTTAGCCGGCAGAACTGAGAGGCCTTCCACTTCGCCCAGGTAATCCCGTTTCATCGACTCGAATTCGCGGAAGATCCCGAGCCGGGAAGGGCAGAGCCATCTCCGAACACTCGTTGGGTAGTTTCGGGGCGACGCACTAAGTGGGATCTCTTCGGCTACGTGAAGAGATTCTCCAGCGGCTTCAACCTGTTGAACCAGGCGCAACGTGCGGCGGTGACCACGACACAACTTCCCGATAGTGGCACGCGACGGCCCCGCTGGACGTGATCTCCGGCGTGGCGGTATGTCCGCTGGACACGGTGTGGAATGAGGTGAGTCCCACGCAGCACGTGGGTCACTGCGGGGCGTGGGAGTAGCGATGTACACCGGCAACGGCGGGAACCTCCCGACACGTCCGCAAGCGACCGTCGTGAAGGTGATGCGCGGCACCGATCTCGTCGCCCTTGACCACCTCGTCGCGACCGGGATTCCGCACACGCTCATCGACTACGGCGACGGCAGCGAGTGGGCGGAGCTGCACCTCCAAGCACGCAGGCCGCGTGCTTGGAGGCCGACATGCGCCACTTCGTCGAGCTGCTCAGGAAGGGACCTACACACCCCTGGTTCTGCAGGACAGTCGAT
>NZ_DAHVQP010000038.1:0-63450 GCF_027317685.1 Saccharomonospora sp. | reverse complement strand
GGGTCGAAAATCGACAGCTCCCCGAACATGTCGGACGGTCCCATGATCTGGAACAGGTTCTCCCGGCCGTCGGCCGACTTGCGGCCGATCTTGACCTTGCCCGACTTGATGATGTAGAGCTTGTCCCCCGGCTCGCCCTCGTTGAAGATCACGTGGCCGCGGGGAAACTCCACTGATTCCAGGGTCTGCGCGAGCGCTTCGGCCGCGGCCGGTTCCACACCCTGGAAGATGCCCGCGCGGGCCAGGGTCTCGTCCACCTCGTGCCTCCTTTGGGGTAGCAGCATCCGCCTCTTCGGGTGAAGTGGCATGCCGCCGATCACTACATGCAGTGTAGGGCGTGCACCCGAGAACGCTCCCCGCTCGGGCCCTGAAGGCCAACCTACTACCGGTGAGTACGAACGATGCGAACGTACCGCGCTCGTCCGGATACTCCCTGTTGAGAGGCTCGGTGGAGCATCTCGTCCAACCGAATAGCCTAACCCCGGAGGTCGCGTTGCTTACCCTTGGCCGTCCTTCCGGCCAGCCTACGCAGCCGGAACAACTCCAGCGCACGGCCGATTCCGTGCCCGTAGAGCGCCTTCACTTCGTCCGGTCGGGCCTGTTCGAGGAACTCCTCGACGTCCTCACCGCGCACGGAAACGTGGCGCAACCGGTGCTCAACCCTTTCCATGCCGAGCGCGAACAGCATCACCACGACCGGCACCGCGATCACGAACCAGACGGTCATATCACTCCTGATTCCTATGCTCACTCACGGCTCGGCCCCCGGGCCACTGCTGCGTGACCTCGGTGTCAGCGAAGGAGGGTGGCGTCCTGCCCCGGTGGCGCACGTAGGCTAGCGGGGTGTCGTCAACCGTCGGTCACGCCCCCCGAAAGGGGCGTGCATTCGCTGAGCAGAGCCGGTTGTCGTTGGTCAGACGCGCGCGGCGTATGAAGCGTTGCCTCGATGTGGCCTATCCAAACGCACACTGCGAGCTGAACTTCTCGACACCACTGGAACTGCTGGTGGCTGTCATCCTTTCGGCGCAATGCACGGACGAGCGGGTCAACGCGGTCACGCCCGCGCTGTTTGCCCGCTACCGGAGCGCGGCCGATTACGCGGGAGCCGACCGTACCGAGCTGGAGGAGTTGATCCGCCCCACGGGGTTCTTCCGCAACAAGGCGTCGTCGTTGATGAGACTCGGTGCCGCGCTGGTCGAGCGGCACGACGGGGAGGTTCCGGGGACGCTGGAGGAACTCGTGCGACTCCCCGGCGTCGGACGCAAGACCGCTAACGTGGTGCTGGGGGAAGCCTTCGATGTCCCCGGTATCACCGTCGACACCCATTTCGGCAGGCTGGCGCGGCGCTGGCTTTGGACCGACAGCGACGACCCGGTGAAGATCGAGCACGAGGTCGGACAGCTGTTCCCTCGCAAGGAGTGGACCATGCTGTCGCACCGCGTGATCTTCCACGGTCGCCGGATATGCCATTCTCGTAAGCCTGCGTGCGGTGCCTGTCCCTTGGCGAAGGACTGTCCCTCGTACGGCACCGGGCCTACGGAGTTCGACGTCGCGGCGAAACTCGTCAAGGGGCCCGAACGCGATCATCTGTTGGAGCTGGTGACGAACTCTTGACGACGGCGACGAAGTGGGCGCTCGCCGCGGGTGCGCTTGCACTCGCGTTGATCGTCGCGTTGCTGCCCCGCACGGATGACGTTCCCGAAGAGAACGGCGCTGACCTCGGCCCGGCCAGAGAACGGGCCGCCCTGGCGTCGTGTGTGCCCCCCGAAGGCGTGAGCCGAGCGGGCGGCGAGGCGTCCGAGATGTTCGAGGCGGAGACGCACTGCCTCGGCGACGGCTCCCAGGTCGACTTCGCCGACACGTTGGGAGACGGCCCGACGCTGGTCAACGTATGGGCCACGTGGTGTGAGCCCTGCCGCGAGGAGCTCCCGCTGCTGGCCGACTACGCCGCGCAGCCGGACGCTGTCCGAGTGGTGACGGTGCAGGTGCAGAGTTCGGCGGCCGACGGGCTGGAGCTGCTGACCGAACTCGGGGTGCGACTGCCCACCGTCCACGACGGGGAAGGCGCGAGCGGGCCGGTGCGTGAGGCACTAAGGGCTCCCAAAGCGCTTCCCGCCTCGTACCTCGTCGTCGATGGACAGGCCCAGTTCGTGAACGACCCTCGGTTGTTCACCTCACTGGACGAGATCCGGAATGCGGTGGAGCGTGCGCGATGAGTGGACCCCTGACGACACCCGACGACGTGCCGGAGTGGCTGCGCCCCCTGGTCGAGGCCAGCGCGAAGGTTGACACGACCACGTTCACGCGGGTCACCGCGCCGCCGTACGGCAACGCGCGACGCGCGGCGGTGCTGATGCTGTTCGGTACCGGTGAACAGGGGCCGGACGTGTTGCTGCTGCGCCGGGCCGACACGCTCGGTTCTCACGCGGGACAGGCGGCCTTCCCCGGGGGCGGGGCCGAAGACGGTGAGGACCCGGTGACCACGGCACTGCGGGAGGCCGAGGAGGAGACCGGGGTGCTGCCCGAGGGGGTTCGTCCCGTCGCGTTGTTTCCCGAGCTGTACGTTCCCGTATCACGGTTCGCGGTGACGCCCGTGCTCGCTCACTGGAGTCGACCGTCGCCCGTGCGTCCCGTCGACCCCGCGGAGACGGCTGCCGTGGCCAGGGTGCCGATCGCGGAACTCTCCGACCCCGCGAACAGGTTCGTGGTCGCCCGGCGCGACGGGAGATGGCGTGGACCCGCGTTCACCGTCCGAGGGTTGTTCGTGTGGGGATTCACGGCCGGTGTGTTGGCGACGCTGCTGGAGCTCGGTGGTTGGGACAGAGAGTGGGACCGCACGGACGTGCGTGACCTTGACGTAGCGTTGGCCGAGCACGAGGCGCGCACCGCAGCCGAACGGATGTGACGAGGAGAGACGGTGAACTGGGTCGACCTGCTGGTGATCCTCCTGGCTCTGCTCGCGGCCGTCTCCGGTGCCCGACAGGGGTTCGTCGTCGCGTTGCCGGCCTTCCTCGGTGTGATCGCCGGCGCGGTGCTCGGGATCCAGCTCGCCCCCTTCCTCGTCGAGGAGGTCGACCATCCCGCCGCCAAGGTGGCGTTCGCGGTCGGCACGGTGATCTTTCTCGTCGCCCTCGGTGAGACCCTGGGCGTGTACTTCGGCAACAAGCTCAAGCGCAGGATCTCGTCGCCGAAGCTGTCCGGCGTGGACAACGCGTTGGGGGCCGTCGTACAGGGCGCCGTGGTGTTCGTGGTCGCCTGGCTCATCGCCCTGCCCCTGACCAGCGTCGCCGCTCTGCCGGGGCTGACCAGGGCGATCAACGACTCGGCCGTGCTCGGTGGGGTCAACGAGCTGATGCCCGAAGCCGCCCAAGGCTTGCCGGGTGAGCTGCGCAATCTGCTCGACGAGTCCGACTTCCCGTCGATCCTCGCGCCGTTCCAGGAGACGCCGGTACGCCAGATCAATCCACCGGACCCGGCGTTGCAGAACAGCGCCGTGGTCCAGAACGTGCGGCCGAGCGTGCTGAAAGTGCGCGGCACCGCGCCGAGCTGCTCCCGGTCGTTGGAGGGCACCGGGTTCGTCGTCGACGAAGAGCGGGTGATGACCAACGCCCACGTCGTCGCGGGCACCGAACGCGTTCTGGTGGAGACGGCCCAGGGGCACCTCGACGCCGACGTGGTGCACTACGACCCCACCACCGACCTCGCCGTGCTCGCCGTGCCCGGACTCGACGAGGAGCCACTGCCGTTGGCGGAGGAACCGGTCGAGGCCGGCGACGACACGATCGCGCTCGGTTACCCGCTCAACGGGCCGTACACCGCCGCGCCGACACGGATCCGGGAACGGATCACACTGCGTGGCCCCGACATCTACGACGCCCGAACCGTGGAGCGGGACGTCTACACCGTCCGAGGACAGGTGCGCAGCGGTAATTCGGGCGGCCCTTTGATCGACCCGCAAGGCCGTGTCGTCGGTGTCGTGTTTGGAGCCTCGGTGGAGGACCCCGACACCGGTTTCGTGCTCACGGCCGACGAGGTGAGCGACGAGATCGAACGGGCCCGGTCCTTCACCGTCGAGGTCGACACGGGACCCTGTACGGGCTGAAACCTCAGACGCTACGCAGGAACCCGGTGAGCAGCTTGCCGGTGTGTTCCGGTGCTTCCAGATGTGGGAAGTGCCCGACCCCGCTCAGTAGTTCGATCCGGGAGTCGGGACCACGCCACGGTGCCGACTCACACGCGGTGCTCGGCAGCACGCACGGATCGTCCTCGCCGTGTACCTGCAACACCGGCATCGACACCCTGTCGGCCACTGTCTCGGCGAATCTGCGCCCGTCGCCGCGGAACTGTGAGCGAAACGCCCACCGGTAGTACTCCAACGCACTGTGGGCCACACCGGGCACCTGCATGGCCTGCCGGAACCGGCGCGCCGTGTCGGGGAAGTCCGGTTGCTGCCGCCAGTGGCTTCCCGACCATGCCCGCAGCAGCCGTTCCACTTCGGCGGCGTCCGCTGCCACGAGCTTGCGTTCGGGCACCATCGGAACCTGGAACCGGAACAGATGCCCCATCGCGCTCGCCTGCCCCCGTCGGCGCCACCAGCTGCGCCCGATGGCCGACCGCAGGGCGAGCGGGTGGGCTCCGCCGAGCACACTGACGGACGCCACCACGCGCGGATGCAGTGCCGCGACCGACCACGAGAGCAAGCCACCCCAGGCATGTCCGACGAGGTGGGCCTTGCGTTCCCCGAGTGCGCGCACAAGTCCCGCGACATCCCCGGAGAGTGTCCAACCGTCGTAGCCCCGGGGAGGTTTGTCGGAGTCGCCGTAGCCTCGGAGGTCGGCGGCGACCACGCGGAACCCCGCGTCCGCCAGCATGCGCAGTTGGTGGTGCCACGCCCACCAGAACCCCGCGAAGCCGTGCAACAGCAACACCAGGGGACCGGTTCCGAGCTCGGCGACGTGCAACCGGATCCCGTTGGCGGACACGTCGCGGTGCGTCCAGGGGCCTTCCAGCCGTACGGTCGACGGATCGGGGGCGGACACGTGCGACAAGCTCGGGTGGAAGCCGTCAGTGCGCCGTCGTGGAGCCTGTGGCCGAGTCCGCATCGTGCGTCCGTCGATGCCGCAGCGTGTCGGCGGTGCTCTTGAGACTGTCGATCGAACGCTGAGGCTTGCGCACCCGCTTCCATTTCCGCAGACCGATGTAGCCCGCGATCCCCGCCACCAGCAGCATCACCAGGAAGACGATGCCGAACGAGGCCCATCGCGGCAGCCACTCGGCCAACAGTTCCCCGAGGAAGAAAAAGAAGAAGAACGAACTGTACAGCGCGATGACACCGGCGACGACGAAGAAGAGACTGCCCTTGAAATCCTTCTTCGCCTCACCGACGGCCTCGGTCTTGATCAGTTCGACCTCGGCTCTGACCAGCGTGGACACGTGCTGGGCCGCGTCCTTCACCAAGGAGCCGATGGACGCGTCCTGTGCTGTTCCGTCGTCTGAGGACAACGGGAGATAGGGCACCGCAGGGCCACCCGCGTCGTCCTGCTGAAGGTTCTTGGGGCTGCTCACGCGCCTCATCGTGCCACGTGATCAATCCGAAGGCTCGGCGGGCGCGCCGCGACGCGTTCACCCGAGTGCCGCACCGGACCCGAAGCCCACCGCGTACGTCATGAGCATCGTCAGCAAGCCCACTCCGACGTTACGGGCTGCGGCTCGTCCCCGAGGTGCCTGGCCGAGCCGGGCGCTCACCCAGCCGGCGATCGCGAGCGTGATCGCGACCGCACCGGCCGTGGCGGGCACTCTCACGATGCCGTTCGTTGGCCCCGAGCACGCCCGCTCGCAACCAGTTGAGTCTGCCGCCCACGTGAGCGGTGTGCGGCTCGTCGGCGTGGATCTCCTTCGGAGCCTCGGACACCGTTCCATGACAACCCGGACCGGGCCGACCGGCAAGACGAGAAGAAGGGGGGCGGAATCCGCCCCCCTTCTTATTTTCGGATGGGCTGTCCTCTTCGTCAGCTCTGCAGTTCGGCCAGAGCCTGTTTGGCCTGCTCCAGCTCGGCCTCCAGCTGTGCGACCTTGGCCTGCTGCTGCTCGCGGGCCTCGTTGATCACCTCGTCGATCGGTGCGGAGAGTTCCTCGTGGAGCTCCTTCGCCGCGCGGGACACGGCCGAGGCCGGGATGTCCAGACCCTTGGCGACCCACTTGCTGCCGTGCTTGAGCTCGGCCTGCCATTCACCGTCGGCGGTGCCGGTGACGGTGAGGGTGAGCACCACGGCCCTGGTCTTGCGGGCGCTGCTCTTGGTCCTGCCCCGAGTCGGTTTGGCCGGTTCCGCCTGTGGTGACCGGTCGGACTGTTCCGGCTGCTCCTGCTGCGTCTGCTGCTCGGGCTCGGCCGGGTGCTCGCCCTCCCGGTTCACCGGGTTGTCGTCCCGTTCCTGGGTCGCGGAACCAGCGTCAACGGTCATCGTCAGTGTCGTCTCCTTAGAGAACGCGGTTGTGCTGCAAGAGGGCTCCTGCAAGCGGTCAGGATAGAACGCGCGTTCGACTGTTCGGAGCGCAGGGTGGTCGCAGCGTGGCCCCTTTCTCGGTTACAGAAGTGATCGCGGATATGTCCCGAAGGTTGCCTCTGTAATCGTATTGAGATCAATGAGGAATGTTATTTCTACCCCGATTTGGCGACTACTGTGTTACAGGTGTCCACACGAAAGGGTGAAAATTGCAGTAGATTGGTAGCGCTACGGAGCGTTAACATTGCCCGCATCGATTTTTTGGGTGGCCAGAGGCGGGTTGTTGTGCCTGCTTGGCCCAGTTGTTCCACTCTCCGTAACGAATGCCTCTGATCAACTTTCCCCGTTTGTCCGTTGTGTGCTCGCCGGGTTGTCGGCGACTTAGTTCTCAAGTGGACTGTCCGTTCGGGTTTCCGCAGGATTTCGGCCCTTTCCGTGGGTTCAAGATTGGTTTTTCGATGAATGTGAGCCTGCTTGATCGCAAGAGAAAAGTCTTTGCTTGAATATCGATCACTCGCCCAGTTGATCTATGCCGCAGGGACTGTGATTAATGGAAAGAACAGAAATTTCCCAAGGCTGCCACGAAGGTTCGGTCGGCCGTAGACGGTCCTCCCGCAAGCTGTTGGCGGTCGCAGCCGCGGCGACGCTGACATTGTTGGTCTCCGCCTGTGGCGGGGACACCGAGAGGAAAGCCGAAGCCGCCGGAGAGCAGCCGCAGACCGCCTCGCTTCCGGAGGCGACCACGTACGAGGAGATCCCGAACGCTCCCATCGACCCGGAGCCGAACGCCCCGACAGAAGGGGAGGTCCTGCATCCGACCCGGGAGCTGACGGTCCACGACGCGGTCGACGGTGAGCCGATCGCACGTCTGCCTGTCAAGCAGATCTCGTCACCGACGTGGGTCCCCGTCATCGCGCGCGACGGTGATTGGGCACAGATCCTGCTGCCGACCCGGCCCAACGGCGCGACCGGATGGATCAACACCTCGGGCGACGCGGTCGAGTCAGCCGAGAACGACTACCTCGTCAACGTCGAGCTCGACTCGTTCAACCTGGAGATCCTCAAAGACGGCGAGCAGATCGGCGAGTGGACCGTCGGCATCGGAGAGCCCGAGTCTCCGACACCCACGGGACGGGCGTACATCATCGCCTCCATCGAGGAGACCGTGAACGACTACAGCCCGATCGTTCTCCCGCTGAGCTACCACTCCGACTCGCACGAAACCTACGGCGGTGGTCCAGGCACCGTCGGCATCCACACATGGCCTGACGACAGTTTCGTTGGCAAGGCCAACAGCGACGGGTGCATCAGGGTGACCAAGGACGCACTCGAAGCGCTCACCCAACTCCCGCTCGGAACGATCGTCAACATCGTCTGATCCGGTAGCGGGGCTTTCTCTCAGCAGCACAGCTGCTGATCCATACCCTTACCGATCCAAGAAAGGCACTCACTTGTCGAAGAAGAAAACCGCTGCTCTCGGCGCAGGTGTCCTCTCCGCACTCGTCGTGGGTGGTGTCGCGTTCGCCCCGGCCGCGTACGCCGAGCCCGAGGACTCCGCCTACGCGCTCAGCGCATCGGGTCTGATCAACATCACCAAGCTGCCGCACGTCGTCGGCGAAGGTAAGGACCACCTCGTCCACGCCGACCTGCCGACCGGTTCCGACCGCATCCTGCACGCCGGTGTGTTCAACTCGGCGGTCGAGGAAGGCTACGCCAAGGCCAGCACCGCCGACGTGGAGCTGGGGCTGCCGGGTGCTCCCGTCATCAGCCTGGGCCTCGTGACCGCCGAGTGCGACGACGCCCAGGGCAACGTCTCCATCGCCGACCTGAAGGTCGACGGCCAGGAGATCAACCTCGACCAAATCAAGCCGAACACGGAGCTGATCCCCGACCCGCTGCAGGGCATCGCCCGTATCACCCTGAACAAGCAGGCCGACAACGGCGACGGCTCGCTCACCGTCAGCGCCCTGTCGGTGGACCTGCTCAACGGTACGCAGACCGTGGACCTGTCCACGGCCACCTGCACCGAGAAGGAGGAGGCGCCCGCACCGGAGCCCGAGCCGGAGCCGGAGCCCACCGAGCCGACCGAGGAGCCGACCACGCCTCCGGCCGACGGCGGTGACGACGGTGACGACGGCAACGGCGGGGACGACGACCTCCCCGGTTCGAGGCCCGACGAGGACGGCAAGGCACCGACGCCCGTGCCGCAGCCCGGCCACCTGGACGTGACCGGCTGATCGACTCGGTGTCGGGGTGAGGGTTTCACCTCCACACCTCTCCCCACACACCGAAAAGGCGGCCTCCACCACGAGCAGGGTGGAGGCCGCCTTCTGTTTTCGTCCGCTTCTTCGGCCGACCGTGCCAGGCCCAGCGGGTCGAGCTCGTCCTGGCACAGTCTGAACCGATCTCAGCCGGTTCCAGCCGATCAGTCGTCGCCGGAGCCGGACTTCATCCCCTTCGCGATCAGGTCCATGACGGAGCTGTCCGCCAGTGTGGTGACGTCACCGATCTCGCGGTTCTCGGCCACGTCGCGCAGCAGCCGCCGCATGATCTTGCCCGACCTGGTCTTGGGCAACTCGGGCACGACCATGATCTGCCTGGGCTTGGCGATGGGGCCGATCTCCCTCGCCACGTGATTACGCAGCTCCTGGATGGCCTGCTCGCCGCCGGCCTCGTTCTCGGCGGCGTCACCGCGCAGGATGACGAACGCGACGATGCCCTGTCCCGTGGTCGGATCGGTGGCGCCCACGACCGCGGCTTCGGCCACCGTCGGGTGTGACACCAGTGCCGACTCCACCTCGGTGGTCGAGATGCGGTGACCCGACACGTTCATCACGTCGTCCACCCGGCCGAGCACCCAGATGTCGCCGTCGGCGTCGTACTTGGCGCCGTCCCCGGCGAAGTAGTAGCCCTGATCGGCGAGCTGCGACCAGTAGGTGTCCCGGTACCGCTGGTCGTCACCCCAGACACCGCGCAGCATCGACGGCCACGGCTTGTCGAGCACGAGATATCCGCCACCGTTGTTCGGTACCTCGGTGCCGTCGTTGGCCACGACCTTCGCGGAGAGCCCGGGCAGGGCACGTTGCGCGGCCCCGGGCTTGGCGTGGGTGGCGCCCGGCAACGGCGAGATCATGATCGCGCCGGTCTCGGTCTGCCACCACGTGTCCACGATGGGGCAGCGGTTGCCGCCGATGTGCTCGCGGTACCACATCCACGCCTCGGGGTTGATCGGCTCGCCGACGGAGCCGAGCACCCGCAGCGACGATAGGTCGTAGGAGGCGGGGATGTCGCTGCCCCACTTCATGAACGTGCGGATCAACGTGGGCGCGGTGTAGTAGATCGTGACCTTGTAGTTCTGCACGATCTCCCAGTGCCTGCCCTCGTGCGGCGTGTTGGGCGTTCCCTCGTACACGACCTGCGTGGCGCGGTTGGCCAGCGGCCCGTACACGATGTAGGAGTGCCCGGTGACCCAGCCGATGTCGGCGGTGCACCAATACACGTCCTCACCGGGCTTGTGGTCGAACACGACGTGGTGGGTGTAGGCGGCCTGGGTGAGGTAGCCGCCCGAGGTGTGCAGGATGCCCTTCGGATTCCCCGTGGTGCCCGACGTGTACAGGATGTACAGCGGGTGTTCGGAGTCGAATGCCTCCGGCTCGTGCTCGTCGGACTGCGCGTCGACGAGGTCGTGCCACCACACGTCGCGCCCCTCGGTCCACGGCACCTCGCCGCCGAGGTCGTCGCCCGCGCGCCGCACCACGATGACCTTCTGCACCGTGTCGGCGCCGTCCAGGGCCTCATCCACATTCGCCTTCATCGGCACGGCCTTGCCCCGGCGGTACTGGCCGTCGGAGGTGATCACGACCTTGGCCTCGGCGTCGTCCACACGTGACCGCAACGCGGAAGGGGAGAACCCACCGAACACGACGCTGTGCAGAGCGCCGAGCCGCGCGCACGCGAGCATCGACACGATCGCCTCGGGAATCATCGGCAGCTGGATGGCCACCCGATCGTTCGCGGTCACGCCCAGCGAGGCCAGCGCGTTCGCCGCCTTGCAGACCTCACGGTGCAGTTCGGCGTAGGTGATGTCCCGGGTGTCGCCGGGCTCGCCGACCCAGTGGATCGCCACCTGGTCGCCGTGTCCGCTTTCGACGTGTCGGTCGACGCAGTTGTAGGCGACGTTCAATTTGCCGCCGACGAACCACTTGGCGTAGGGGGCGTCCGACCAGTCCAGCACCTTCGACCACTTGGTGTCCCAGTGCAGGCGTTCGGCCTGGCGCTCCCAGAACGCTTCCCGGTCGGCGTCCGCGTCGGCGTACCACTGTTCGGTCGCGTTGGCCTTCGCCGCGAACTCCTCGCTCGGAGGGAAGGTTCGGCTCTCGGTCAGCAGGTTGTCGAGTGCCGGTGACTGCTCTGTCATGGTGCCTCCTGAAATGCGAATTCCTGGCTCTACGCCCGCGGCGCCCGTAGCGACGTTAGTACCCCAAGTCACTTAGGTGTAGCCACTCCGCGACGGCCGACAAGCGTTGTGGGACGAGTGGCTGACGAACGGTGGATGAGCGCTGCCTATGCTCGCGTGCATGAGCGACCCACTAGCACCGCTGATGGAGCTCGGCGGTGTCGCCGAGGCCGCGAAGAGCGCCCAGGACGCCGTGTTCGCCGTACACCGGTTACCCGCCAACCTGCGAGGTGGTTCGGCCACCGCCGCGGAGGCGTCGGTGCGTGCGGCCAGAGCGTCCGCCGCGCTCGACGGCGCCGATCCCGACCTCCCCGACGACGGGGTGGTGGCCGATCCCGTGCTCGCGGGGTCGCTACGGGTGGCCGAGGCCACCGAGTCGTTGTTGCCGACATGGCGACGGGCGCCTTTGCAGGTACTGGCGAGGATGCACGTGCTCGCCGCGGCGGACCTGACCGATGACGCCGACGCGCTCGGCAGGCCTCGATCGGCCGACGGGGTGGCGCAGCGTCTGGAGCTGCTCGCCCAACTCGTCACGGGCGCCACCACCGTGCCCGGGCCAGTGTTGACGGCCGTGGTGCACGGGGAGCTGCTGACACTGCGACCGTTCGGCTCGGCGGACGGTGTGCTCGCCCGGGCGGCGGCCCGACTCGCGATGATCGCCACCGGGCTCGACCCGAAAGCCCTGACAGTGCCCGAGGTGGCGTGTTTCCGTAGGCAGCGCCGATACGAGGAAGCGGTACAGGCGTTCGCCTCGGGCGAGCCCGACGGGGTGCGGCAGTGGCTGTTGTTCTGTTGCGAGGCGTTCGAGGCGGGAGCCCGAGAGGCGAAGGGAATCGCCGACGCGACGGGCGCGTGAGCTCCTCGCCGTGACCACGGGCGGTCGGCCGCGAACACCTCGCACCGTCCCGCACCGTCAGGACGCCGTCTGCTTCACCGCGTCGAGCGCGGCTCGGACGTGGCCGTCCGTGGCCTCCAGCGCGGCGGCGGCATCGGCGACGTCGACGTCGGCGAGCAACTGCACCAGTGCGACCTTCAAGTCACCGTCGGCCTTGGTGAGAGCCTCGCTGCAGTCCTGATCGCTCAAGCCCGTGGCCTCCCGGAGGATCCGGATGATGCGGCCTCGTAGCTTGGCGTTGGTCGCGCGCACGCTAACCATCAAGTTGGAGTACGTCCGCCCCAGCTTGATCATCGTCGCGGTGGAGAACGCGGTGAGTACCAGCTTCTGTGCCGTACCGGCCTTCATCCGCGTGGAGCCCGCGATGGCTTCCGGACCGGTGCTCATGGTGATCAGCACGTCCACGCTGTCGGGAACCGATGCCTCCGGATTGCACGACACGAGCGCGGTGGTGGCGCCGCGTTGCTTGGCTCCTTCGAGCGCGCCGATTACGAACGGGGTGCGGCCCGAGGCCGTCAGACCCAGCACGAAATCGCCCGGCGACACGCTCTCCCGCAACTCGGTGGCACCCGCCTCGGCGTTGTCCTCGGCGTTCTCCACCGCGTTCCGCAGCGCTTGCTGGCCGCCCGCATGGTGCGCGATGAACCAATCTTCCGGCACGTTGTACGTGGGCACCAGCTCGGCGGCGTCGAGTACCGCGAGCCGTCCCGACGTGCCCGCGCCCACATAGTGCACCCGGTTCCCACCGCGCAGGGCGTCCGTGGCCGCGTCGACGGCCTTCACCAGCTCCGGCAACACCTGTCGCACCGCTTCGGGGACGGTCCGGTCCTCGGCGTTGATGGCGGCGAGAATGTCGAGGGTCGACATCTGATCGATGTCGGTTGTGTTCGGGTTGCGTCGCTCGGTGGGCGACTCGACGTGCACGGCCTGTGGTGAAACGGTCATCTGGTCCTCACTGTTTCTCGACTGGCGAACGCGCACCGTTGAGCGCCCGACTGATTTACCGGTCTTGGGGGGCACGCCGCCTTCCGTCCGGGCGAATGCCGAGCCTGTGCCCGTCGACGGCGTCACGGGTGGCCTCCAACGCCGCCAACGACTCGTCCATGCGTTGCTGCGCCACACCGATGAACAGGCAATCGATCACGGTGAGCTGCGCGATGCGGCTGGCCGTGGCTCCGGAACGGAACGTCGTCTCCCGTGCCGCCGTGGTGAGCACGTGGTCGGCGACGGAGGTGATCGGGGACCTCGGGAAGTTGGTGATGGCCACGGTGGTGGCTCCGTGTTCCTTGGCCACCCGCAAGGCCTCCACCGTGTCGGTGGTGGCGCCCGAGTGGGAGATCGCCACCGCGACGTCGTCTTCGGAGAGCACGGCCGCCGAGGTCAGCATGATGTGCGTGTCGGACCACGCGAACGAGACCCGGCCGATGCGGTGCATCTTCTGCTGCAGGTCGGCGGCGACGAACGCGCTGGCACCCACGCCGTAGACGTCGACCCGCTTCGCTTGGGCGATCAGCTCGGTGACACGCGTGAGTTCGGCGATGTCGAGCTGTTCGGTGGTCTCCTCGACGGCCCTGGCATCGGCGAAACCGACCTTGCTCACGACCGCGGCCAGGTCGTCGTCGGCCGTGATGTCGCCACCCAGATCGCGGGAGGATTTGGCCTCGGTGCGTGCCGTGTCGGCGGCGAGTGCGATGCGGAGCTGGGGGTAGCCGCCCACTCCGATGGCTTTGCAGAACCTGGTGACGGTGGTCTCGCTGGTCTTGGCGGCCATGGCCACCTCGGTGATGCTTCGGCGCGCGACCGAGGAGGGATCCTCCAACACGACCTTGGCGACTCGCTGTTCCGCGCGGGCAAGGCCCGGGAGCAATGAGCGGATGCGCACGAGGGGGCTTGTCCCCGCCTCGGCCGACTCGGATCCGTTCACGGCGTCGGCCGTGGATTGCTCCGGTTTGAGATCTTCGGTGGGAAAGTTACTAACACCAGGCATATGTGACAAGGTTACTCGCACCTTTCGGGGTGGTCGCAACCCGAACGGAACGCACGACGGGCTGCGAGTGTCCGGTTGCCCGGAAAGTCGCTTATCCAGACTTTGGCGTTAGCCCGAATCGGTTAACGAGTTGGCAACTATCAGCGGTCGGTCAAGGTAAAACCTTGCGCGTCGAATCGCTGTGAATGGCGTTCTCCGTCGAACAGGACCCCACGGTCTCCGCTGACCCGGATCCCGTCGACGACGACCCCACGCGCGGTGTAGTCCCCGTCTGTTGTGAATCGCCAACGAAGAGTGACGACCTCGGCCTGGGGAACCATGGCACGCACCGACCACCAGGCGCGGTCCTCCGTGCCCGAAAGTCCCTCCACCTCACCACGGGGAGCTCCAGCGCCCCTCGCGCGTACGGGAACGGTCGCCCATGTCCGGCCACGGTCGGTGCTGGCCTCCAACACGAGCTGGTCGCTCGGCTCGGTGTTCACGAAGGCATCGAAGGACACCACCGCACCGCGCCCCCGGACGTTGAGGTCCGGAGTGGTGAGCGTGGCGGTGGCATCGTCACCGATGAAGGACGACCATGCGCGTCGGCCGTGCGTCGGCTCGACGGCGAGAGCCCGGGCGAGCCCGGTCGCCCACACCTGCCGCGCCGGGTTGATCGAACCCCACGAACGCGAGGGATGCACACGGTTGGTCAGCAGCACGGCCACCGAACGCGACTGGCGGTCGATCACGAACGACGTACCCGTGTAACCCGTGTGCCCAGCGGTGGAAGGTGAGGTGAGCCCACCCATGTACCAGATCTGGTCGAGTTCGAAGCCGAGCCCGTGCGCGTCGTCGGGGAATGCGCTGTTGTAGTTCGTGAACAACTGCAACACGGTGCTCGGACGCAGGATGCGTTCGCCGTCGTAGGCGCCGCCGTTCAACAGTGCCTGTGCGAGCACACCCAGGTCCCGCGCCGTGGAGAACAACCCCGCGTGCCCGGCCACCCCGCCCAGAGACCAGGCGTTCTCGTCGTGCACCTCACCCCGCACCAGGCCCCGCGGCGGCTGTTCCTGGAATTCGGTGGCGGCGATCCGGTCGAGCTTCTCGGCGGGCGGGTTGAACTCCGTGTCCTTCATCCCGAGCGGTTCGGTGATCCGCTCGGCGATCACCTCGTCCAGCTCGTCGCCCGTCACCCGCTCCACCAGCACGCCGAGCGTGATGAGGTTGAGATCGGAGTAGGTGTAGGTGGTGCCGGGTTCGTCCTGCGGCGCAACCTCCAGCACGGCGTTGATGCGGGACTGTTCGTCAGGCCAGTCCCGCCACAAAAACAGCCCCGGTTCCAAACCCGAGGTGTGGGTGAGCAGCTGCCGGACGGTGATGTCCTGCTTGCCGTTCACCCCGAATTCCGGCAGGTAGACCGCCACGGGCCGGTCGAGGTCCACCTCGCCGCGTTCCACCAGCTGCATCACCGCGATCGAGGTGAACAGCTTCGTCACCGACGCGATGTCGAAGATGGTGTCCTCACGCATCGGCACCTGCTCGCCGACGGGGAGTTCGGTGCCCTGTCCGTCGGCGTATCGCACGGCGCTGCCCACGGCGTAGGTGTCGACGACCTTCCCGTCGTGCGCGAGCAGCCCCACGGCGCCCGCGAACAGCGGATGCCCGTCCACGTAGTCGGACTCCGTCATCCGCGCGAGCCGCAGTTCGGCCTCCCGGATCGGTTCGGGGTCCAGCCCGACGTCCTCCGGGGCGGCGGCTTCGAGCACCGTGGACGAGGGCGCGAAACCCCGCTGCGGCCGATCGAACCGGCCGGAGCTCGACATCCCTGCGGCCATCGCGGTCGCTCCTGTCACCAGCAGGACCGCGAACAGTGCCGCGATCCGGGAGACTGCGGTCTTCGCGCGCATCGCGTCCCTCCACCTCACCTTGTCACGGCGTCTCCGCCGCTGTCCGCCGACGGGCCGGCCCCAGCCGGCGAGAGGTCACCGATAGAGCAGGTACGGCTGCCGTTTCCGGGTGAACTCGTGGAGTTCGGCACGCCACGACCCCACGACCTCGTCGGTCGTCGCTCCGGCGTCCACCATCGTCCGGAACCGGTCCGAACCCGTGAGCTTGTCGATGAAGTTGTCCTCCCGCCAACCGAAGAGGTCGGGATACAGCCTTCTGGCCGTCACGATCAGGTCCACGGCCGTGCGGATGGGATCGAACGAATACGGGTCGGTCACCGTGATCTGTAGGCCACCACAGGTCTCACCGGTGAACTTGCCGAACGTGGGGACGAAGTAACACTCGCGGAACACGACCCCGGGCAGCCGGTGGGAGGTCATCTCCTCCCGCCACCGCCAGTCAACCTCCGGCGCACCGACGATCTCGAACGGGCGAGTGGTGCCCCGTCCTTCCGAGAACACCGTACCCTCGAACAACCCCGTGCCGGGGTAGACGAGAGCGGTCTCCGGAGTCGGCATGTTGGGCGAGGGCGGTGTCCACAACAACCCCGTGTCGGCGAACACCTGCCGACGTCGCCACCCGCGCATGGTGACGACCTCCAGCTCGTCCAGCCGCACACCCTCCTGGGGAAGCAACTCGGCGGCGAAGAACTTCGCCAGCTCACCCACCGTCATGCCGTGCTGTTGCACGATCGGTTTGAGGCCGACACCGGAGCTGTACGCCGGGTCCAACATCGGTCCGTAGGCCTGCCCGCCGATCGGGTTGGGCCGGTCGAGCACCACGAACGACGCGCTGACCCGGGCCGAGGCCACCATGGCGTGGTACATCGACCAGATATAGGTGTAGAACCGTGCGCCCACATCGGCGATGTCGAACACCATCGTGTCCACGTTCGCCTTGCGCAGCAGTTCGGTGAACTTGTCGGTGTCGACGCCGTAGACGTCGTACACGGGCACACCCGTGCGCGGATCCTCGTAGTCGCCCTCGGAGCCGCCGGCCTGCGCGCTTCCCCGGAAGCCGTGCTCGGGACCGAACACGGCGACCGGGCGGACACCCGCCTCCACCAGCGAGTCCACGACATGAACCTGATCGGCCAGGACGCCCGTCGGGTTGGACAGCACGCCGACCCGGCGACCGCTGAGCCGCCGCCAGCCGTCGGCCGCCAACCGGTCGGCACCTGTCGTCACCCGCGCGCGTCCGCGTCCGGCCGATTCGGAGGGCGCGGCCGCCGCCGACGTCGCGGCGGTGGCCAACAGTGAACCGGCGAGCGCGCTCGTGGATAGGAACCTGCGTCTGTTCACAGTCATGGTGTGCCTCGTTCTCGACGTCGGGCCGGGGTCACCACGTCAGCCCGTGGCCGAAGGGGTACAGGGTCTGGTCGGGGTCGCTCCCGCTCGGAATCGTGACGGGCAGCGTTCCTACGGGAGAACGCTCTCCGACGAGCACCTTGGCCAGGGAAGTCATGGTGACGCCACGCCAGTCGTAAGTGGCGATCCAGGTGGGGACATCGGCGTGGCCGGGGTCGTACGGCTCCTGGACGGCGACCGCGATCACAGGTGTGTCGGTGCTGGTCAGCCGCTCCACAAGCTCACGCTGTCCTTCGCTGTCCCGCAAGCCGTTGGTGAGTACTATCACCAGGTCCGCGCCGTCTGCCGCGGCCGCGGCCTCGTCGACGGCCGCCGCGTCCGGGTCCGTGCCGGTGGGCAGGGCGGTGACGTTCGCGTCGCTGCGTTGCGACAACGCGCCCGCGAGGTCGTCGACCGGCTCCGCCGCGTAACCCGGATAGTCCGGCCGGTTCCAGCCGGTGACCAGTACATTCCGGACATCGGCGCCGAGCGGCAGCAGTCCCGCCTCGTCGCTGAGCACGGTGGTCGAGGTGTCGGTGATCCGCTGCACCGCGTCGCGGTTCTCCTCGGTGCCGACCACGCGCTCAGCCAGACGTTCCGAGACGAACGGGGCCGTCACGATGCCGCGCTTATGCTTCAGCTCCAGAATGCGCAGCACACTCCGGTCGATGCGTTCCTCGGTGATCCGGCCGCTTTCCACCGCGTCCAGCACGCCGTTCACAGCGGCATCGAGGTCCGGCGGCATGAGCATCTGGTCGACACCCGCCTCCAGCGCACGCACCGGGATCTCGGCGTCGGAGTACATCTCACGCACCCCGGCCATGCCGAGTGAGTCCGTGACCACCACACCCTCGTAACCGAGTTCCTCGCGCAACAGCCCGGTGATGATCGGCTCGGAAAGCGTGGCCGGATCCCCCGAGGCGTCGAGGTTCGGCATCGAGATGTGGGCGGTCATGATGGCGTCGATGTCCGCCTCGACGGCCCGCTCGAACGGCGGAAGGTCGTTGGCCCGCCAGTCCTCCTCGCTGCGATCGATCACGGGCAGGTCGATGTGGCTGTCGGTGGCGGCGTCACCGTGGCCCGGGAAGTGCTTGGCCGCGGCCGACACCGTCTGCCGGAGTCGCCCGGAGTTCTGGTAGCCGTCCACCTGCGCCTCGACGAACTCTCCCGTCAGTTCGGGGTCCGACGAGAACGAACGGGAACCAATGATCGGGTTCAGCGGGTTGGAGTTCACGTCGGCGATCGGCGCGAAGTCCTGGTTGATGCCCATGGCACGCAGCTCCGTCGCGCTGATGGCCGCGGCCGTGCGAGCGCCCTCGACATCACGCGACGCCCCGAACGCCATGGCGCTCGGGTACTCGGTGGCGTGTTCGGCGATGCGCGTGACCCGGCCACCCTCCTGGTCCACGGAGACGATCAGCGGGATACGCGGCTGCGACTGCAGGGCCGCACGCTGGAGACCGTTGGACAGCCGTGCGACCTGTCGCGGCGTCTCGATGTTGTCGGTACCGCTGTGGTTGAAGTAGATGACACCGCCGACGTGGTATTTCCGCACCACCTCGGCAGCCGTGTCGACTCCGTACTTCTCCTGGTTGCCGGGGTGCGCCTCGTCGGCCGACAGGCCCCACACGTCGGCGACGAACAATTGGCCGACTTTTTGTTCCAGCGTCATCGAGTGCAGGGTGCGCTGGGGCCAGCTCTGCTTGCCCGGGCCGTGCTGAGCCTGCTGCTCACCCGACGGTGAGGATCGGTGTGGTTGTGCGGACGCCGAGCCAGTGGTCACGGCGAGTAAGCCTACGAGCGCGGCGGCGGCGCAGGCCTTCCACGGGCGGGCTTTGACAGTGGTCACAGGGCCTCCGGTATGCGGTCACGCGGAATGTGGGAAGTCCACCTATACGGGTCGGCATGCGAAAGCTACTAACGAAAGCGTGACCGGTCAATGACCGGAAGTAGCAATGGGCTCCGCCGAAAGATCTACAGCGGGCCCGCGTCGCGTCGCGGGAAACCAGGCGAAACCGCCCAGAGCTCCCCAGGGGCAGCGCAGAAAAGTGACAGCGGCAAGCGCGCCGCCCAGGGGTCGTATAGAAACCGCACAGGAGTAGCGCCCGTCGGCTTCGAGGCCAACGGGCGCTACGGCGTCACATGAACCGATCGGGCGAACAAGCGTGCAAATCGTGTCGTCATTTCCGGGTACTCGGCGTCCGGCGTCCCGTTACGCAGTCCCTCGACGACGGGCCTTCTGCGGCGAGCTGCGCGTGGGTACCCGAGGTCCACGTCCGGACGTTCTGTCGGGGTGAACCAGGCTTCTCTTCCGCCGGGTCCCTGGCCGAAGAACCTCCGTACCTCCCTTTGTAGTCAGTGATGAAGGTCACTTCAAGGGGTTGCGGCGAATACGTCGTCCTTCTTTTTTCCGACGGAAGGCCGAGCGCCGCGCGCTGCCGTGCTGCCCGTGTCAGCTTTTCGCCGGTGGTTCCTTCCGCTTCTTGCGGGTCAGGCCGAACAGCGTCGCGCCCGCGGCCACCGCGCTCACCCCGAGCCCCACGGCCGCCGCCGTGGAGGGCGCCGGGATCCGCGCGCGAGGGGACACCGGGTTCGTGAACGTGTGCACAGGCCAATCCCGCTCCAGGGCGATCTTGCGCAGAGCCTTGTCCGGATTCACCACGTGAGGGTGGCCGACGATCTCCAGCAGTGGCAGGTCCGTGCTGGAGTCGGTGTAGGCGTGGGAGGTGGTGAGGTCGTAGCCGTGCTCGTCGGCCAACCGCCGTGCCGCGGTGGCTTTGTGTTCGCCGTAGCAGTAGTAGTCCACCGTGCCGGAGTAACGGCCGTCCACGATCTCCATACGGCTGCCCACACAGTGCGTGATGCCGAGCATGTCGGCGATCGGCCGCACCAGCTCCTCACCCGTCGCGGACAAGACGATGACGTCCCTGCCCTCGGACTTGTGCCACTCGATCAGTTCGGTGGCCTCGGCGTAGACCAGAGGGGACACCACGTCGTGCAAGGTCTCGTCGACGATGGCCTTGACCTGGTCGACGTCCCACCCCGCACACATCCGGGAGATCTCGGCGCGAAGGCGTTCGGTCCGGTTGGCGTCGGCGCCGGACAAGGCGAACATCAACTGGGCGTAGGCGCTCTTCAACGCGGCTCTGCGGTTGATGAGTCCCTGTCGGAGGAACGGCTTGCTGAACGCGAGCGCACTGGACGAGGCGATGATCGTCTTGTCGAGGTCGAAGAACGCCGCCGAGGTGGCGGAGGCGGCGGACCGTGGGATCGATACGTCGGAAGCGTTGTCGGGTGAGGGCACGACAACACGATATGGGAACCACGGGGAGAACGGGGACACGGGAACCGTGGGAAGCGGAAGCGGCGGTGGGCGACACGCTGACCGATTGTGGCGTGCCACTCGTCGTGCGTGGGGATTTCAAATGCTGTCCACCGGGTTACAGTGGAACCGTCCGGTCACACCGGACGGATTCAGTCCGACCCCCCGGGACTGAAGTTCGGCGGCCCTCGCTCCTCCCCCTGGCGAGGGCCGCCTCTTTTTCAGCTGCCCACAAGGGTTGTCCACAGATCCCCGGTTATCCACAGGCCCGTTCGTGCGTGGGTTGCCGCGTCGTTCCTTCTCGCGTGACCGTGGTGTCGGAAGGTGAACGACATGGGGGCTTGTGATGCGGCGATGGACGAGATGGGCGATGAGTGGAGCAAGGGACGGGACGGCCGGGACGGCGGGCGGCGTGGACGGTCGTCCCCTCGTGGTAGTCACCGACGACGCCGTCCGCGACCACATCGCGAGACTCGCCGCGGCGGTGGGATGCGAACCCCGCCATGTCGCCGATGTCGCGGCAGCACGCCCGTACTGGTCGGACGCGTCGTTGGTGCTGCTCGACCACATCCCCGACAAGCTCGACGTTCCTCGCAGGTCCGGAGTGCTCCTGGTTCGTCCGGACAGCCCCTCACCGGCACAGTGGAAGGCCGCCGTCGCATTGGGCGTGGACGGGGTGGCCGTTCTGCCCGCCGACGAAGACGTCGTCGTCACCGCGCTCGCCGACGTCGTCGAGAAACCGAGTGACCGGGCGGGCCGGGTACTCGCGGTCGTCGGTGGCCGAGGCGGAGCGGGAGCGTCGGTACTGGCAGCGGGGTTGGGTCTGACCGCGGCCCGATCCGGGGAAACGGCGCTGCTGGTGGACTGCGATCCGCTCGGCGGTGGGCTGGATCTGGTGCTGGGCGCCGAGGCCGACGAGGGACTGCGGTGGCCCGACTTGCGGATGTCCTCGGGAAGGGTGTCGATGAGCGAGCTGGACGCCGCTCTCCCGTCCCGGCGGCGAGGACGCGGCCGGTTGTCGTTCCTGTCGTGTGATCGTGCCGGGCCGGGGCCGACGGACACCGCCTTGGCCGCCGTCCTCGACGCGGGGCGGCGGGCTGGGCGAACGGTGGTGTGCGATGTGCCTCGACATCCGGACCCGGTTGCCGACGAGGCACTACGACGCGCTGACCTCGCCGTGTTGGTGGTGCCCGCCGACGTCCGAGGCTGTGTGTCGGCCGCGCGGGTGCGCCGTCGGCTGTCCGAGCGCATCTCTCGGGTCGGTGCGGTGATCCGTGGGCCTGCGACGAGCAGCCTCACCGAAGCCGACGTCACCGAAGCGGTGGGTGTGTCCGTGCTCGGTTGGTTACGCGACGAACGAGCCGTGCCTCGGGCCCTCGACCACGGAGTATTCGATCCCGGTCGACGTATCGGAAAGGTGTCCAAGGCCGTCTTGGCGCTGCTCACCGAGTCGCCGGAAGAACCGCTGACGACTTTCTCGTAGTGGCACGGCTGGGTCCACTGTGGCCTTCCTTGGGTGAGTTCGATGAACCCGGATCGGTCTGGTGGGCCGGAAAGCGGTGCCTTCTCATGACCCTGCTTCGGGTCCGTGTGGGTGCTTCGACGGCTCGATTGTCCACAGGCGACCGGTTGTCCACAGGCCGTGGCTTTCGACAGTTGTGAGCACGTTCGTGCGGCCGGAATCGTGACGAAGGACCGCTGTGAGATCGAAAGAAATCGAAGAGGGGGAGACATGAGTACCGATCTCGTCGATCGGGTCAGGGCCAGACTCGCCGGTACGGACGCCGCCACGGATCCACGGGCGGTAGCCGATGCGGTCCGTGCCGAGGCAGGTGGCGTAGCGGGCCACCTCGACGTGCTCGCCGCGCTGAAACTATTGGACGACGAGCTGGTCGGCGTGGGGCCGTTGGAGGAACTCCTCGCAAGCCCCGAGGTCACCGATATCCTCGTCACGGCACCGGACGAGGTGTGGGTGGACGGCTCCGACGGACTTCGCCGCACCGACGTCCGGTTCGCCGGCGAGGACGCCGTGCGCAGGCTCGCGCAGCGGTTGGCGCTCGCGGCGGGACGGCGACTCGACGACGCGCAACCCTTCGTGGACGGCTGGTTGCCGGGAAGCGGCCCGGAAGGGCGGATTCGACTCCACGCCGTGTTGCCGCCGATCGCGGCCGACGGCACATGCCTGTCCCTACGAGTACTACGTCCCGCCACGCACGACCTACGTTCCCTGCGTCGGCTCGGCACGGTGGACGAGGCCGGTCTGGCACTGCTCGAAGCTCTTGTGAAGGCGCGGTTGGCGTTCCTCGTGTACGGGGCGACGGGTTCCGGCAAGAGCACACTGCTCGGTGCGCTCCTCGGGGCCGTCGACCCCGCCGAGCGTGTGGTCTGTGTCGAGGACGTCGGTGAGCTTCAGCCCAACCACCCCCAGTTCGTCCGGTTGGTGGCTCGTCCACCCAATGTGGAGGGATCGGGGGAGGTCACGCTCCGCGAGCTCGTGCGGCAAGCGCTTCGGATGCGGCCCGATCGACTCGTGGTCGGGGAAGTCCGGGGACACGAGGTGGTGGAGTTGCTCACGGCGCTGAACACCGGGCATGACGGTGGTGCGGGAACGCTCCACGCGAACGCACCCGCCGAAGTACCCGCACGGCTCGAAGCGCTCGCGGCACTCGGTGGCCTGTCCAGGGAAACACTGCACAGTCAATTGGCCGCCGCGGTCCAGGTTGTGCTGCACATGCGCCGGGAACCGTCGGGGCGTCGGGTGCTCGCCGAGATCGGCTTGGTGCGCCGTGATGGCGATGTCGTGCGTGTCGAACCCGCGTGGCGGCCGGGGGAGCGGTTGAGGCGCGATTCGCCGCTCACCGTGGCCCTGCTTTCGCGACGTAGCACGCCGCACGGACTCGGCACGGTGAGGTGACATCGTGCTGACACCCGCGATGTCGGCGTTGGCGATCGGCCTGGTGCTGTGGCCGCCGCGCACGGTGGGGCGACGGCTCACGATGATCCTCGCCGAGCCCGAGGTCGATGGGGGAACGGCACGTTCGTTATGGCGCGACCGACGTTTCACCACCGTGTGCGCCGTGTCCACGGCGGTTGTCTGCATCATGACCGTCGGTGTCGGCGTCACGGTGGGGTGCGGGCTGCTCGTGACGGCGGTCGTACTGCATCGGCGGGGGCGGGCGCGTACCCGAACGGCGGTCACCGCCTGCGGCGATATCGCCTCGGTGCTCCAAGGGATGGTCACGGAACTTCAGTCCGGAGCCCATCCGGTGACCGCGGTCGAGAGCGTGGCACGGGAGGCACCACCGCCGTTGGCGGCGCGGCTTCGCGCTCTTGCGGCGTCGGTTCGGATCAGTGGATCGCCCATGACGGGAATGACCGCCAGAGTCGCCGCCGAACCGGAGCACGTCGAACGCGCGCTCGGACGGGTCGCCGCCTCGTGGTCACTGTCGGCGCGGCACGGCATCCCTCTGGCCGATGTTCTCGCCGCCGTGCACCGAGACGTGGAGAACGCGGCACGCTCGGCCCGACAGCTCGACGCACGACTGGCCGGACCGAGGGCGGGCGCGGCTGTCCTGGCATCTCTCCCAGCCGCCGGGCTCGTCCTCGGCGAGGCCATGGGCGCCGCCCCTGTCCACGTATTGACCGGGACCTCGGTCGGTGCCGTGTTGTTCGTCCTCGGCGCTGCTCTGCTTACGGCCGGTGTCGTATGGACCTCGGCGTTGACCGGGCGGGTGGTCCGGTGAACACGGTGAGCGCCGTTGTACTCGCTGCGGTGGCGTTGCTGCTTATCCCCTCGGCGTCCGCCGCGCGTTTGCGGGCCGTCACACGAGTGGACCGTCCGCCGCCGGTCGGTTCCCGGCGTACCGTCGCGCTCACGCGGTTGCGTCTGCCGTGGCGGGTGCCTTCGCACGGCACTCGCCACGAGCACGGTGTTCACAGCCATCGCGATGGTGCGCTCGTCGACTCGTCCACACGCTCGGGCACGGACACGGCTCTGATCGCGGACCTGCTGGGGGCCTGTTTGACCGCCGGTCTGCCGGTACCGACGGCGGTGTCGGTGGTCGCCGACGTCGCCACCGGTCCGATCGCCGAGGTGCTGCGGTCCACGAGCAATGCTCTCGCGCTGGGTGCGAGTGCCGAATCAGCGTGGCGACGCGCCCGGCATCACCCCGACACGGCTGGCCTCGCCCGGGCGGCATGCAGAACCGCCTCGTCCGGCAGTGCCTTGGCCGAACAGGCCTTCGCGCTAGCCGAACGGGCCAGAAACGCTGCCGCCGACCGTGTCGAAGCGAGAGCGCAACGGGCGAGTGTGTTGGTCGCCGGGCCACTCGGCTTGTGCTTCCTACCGGCCTTTCTGTGCTTGGGGGTGATCCCGGTCGTCCTCGGCCTCGCCAGCCGACTCACTCTCACGCCGTGACAGTGGTTTTTCACCGGTCTCTCACCGGTTTTCACCGGTCTCTCCGTCGACTGCCAGAAAGGAACTCCCGCAATGCTCGGTCGAATGCTCACAGCCGACAGCTCCGACGAGGGCATGTCCACCGCCGAGTACGCCATCGGCACGATCGCAGCCGCGGCGTTCGCGGCTCTGCTCTACGCGATCGTCACGGGTGATTCCGTGCTGACGGCGCTCACCTCGCTCATCGAGCGGGCGATCTCCGTGGACTTCTAGATGCGTACGCAGCACCGACCGCGTTCTTTGGGCGGAACCGGGGACAGAGGCAGCGTCACCGTCGAGGCGGCGATCGGTCTCTGCGCGTTGGTAGCGGTCTTCGCTTTCGTGCTCGTCGGTGTGGCGACAGTCGTCGAGCAGGTGCGTTGTACGGACGCCGCGGCCCAGTCCGCCCGAGCGCTCGCACGTGGAGAACCCGAAACGGAGGCCCAGCGGCTGGTCGACGTGATGGCGCCGAAAGGAGCGACCATGACCGTCCGGCGCAGCGGGGACATCGTGGTGGTGCGGGTGAGTGCTCGGCCGGTCGGGGGAATGCTGCCCGGGGTTTCTTTACGCGCCGAAGCCCACGCGCGGTTGGAACCCGGCGTCGACTGGGAGCACGACCGTGCGCACCCATGACTCTGAGGACGTTAAGGACGTTAAGGGCACCGAGGGCGCTGAGTGCGCTGAGTGCATTGAGGACATTGGGGGTATCGAGTACGGCAGAGGCGGAAAGGATGGTGATCGCGACAGCCATGCCGCTGGTGACGTCGGTGGTGACGCTGACGATGTGGGCGCGGCGACCGTGTGGGCCGCGTGCGCGGTCGCCGTCCTGCTCGTGGTCGCCGTCGCGGTGTGGACGCTGGCTGCCGTGGTGGTGGCTCGCCACCGAACTGCCGGGGCCGCGGACCTGGCGGCGCTGGGCGCGGCGGCTCACGCGGTCAGGGGTGAAGCAGTGGCGTGTGCGCATGCCGACGACTTGGCACGCAGAATGACGGTCCACGTCGTCGAGTGCCGACTCGACGGATGGGATGTGTTGGTGACCGTTCAGTCGGAAGTGCACGGACTCGCCGGGTTGGGTGGAACGGTGGGCGGAACGATCACAGCCAGAGCCCGAGCGGGTCCGGTGCTCGACGCTACGACGCTTCCGGACATCGCGGGGGAGGAGAACCCCGCCGGCCCGATCGACGAGCGTCCGACAGCGGGCACAGGTGGGCACAGTCGGGCATTGACGAGCGCTGGCGAGTACTGACGGGCACTGACGGGCACTGACCCGTCCACCGGAGCACCATGATCGCGAGCAGCGGTCGTTTGGTAGCGATGAACGGTACGGAAACGGGAGTCGCCGCAGGATCCCTCCGACTGAGAGCCTCTGCCTACGGGTGGGTAGCGACGACCGGTGCCACCAGCGGGTTCGTGTGTTCGGCTCGCATGTTGCTCATTTGCTCACTCGTCGTCTACCAGCGGCCGATTGCCGAGTGGGTGCTTCCGGCAACCTGCAATTTGCCGTTGAGTGGTGAACAGCACCAGACCAATGGCGGTCACTTCCGAGGAGGCACGAGTACGACATGTTGGACACCGAATGGCCGAATAGCTGGCGTGCTGCCTTCCGTATCGAGCTGCGTGCCGAAGCCATCGGCCTCGCTTGGCGTGGCTGGCCGGTGATCCCGGGAACCTACCCGGACAGCGACTCCGGCGTCGCCTGCGCCGGTACGGACGCGCAGCAGGGAAGCTCCGACACGTGGAGTGGGCCCGTTCCCGCGCACAGCGATTGGGAGCGTCGCCTCGGAGCGCACCCACAGCAGGTCGCCGCATGGTGGACCGGCAAGCCGTACAGCCTCCTCGTGGCCACCGGGACGGTGGTGGACGCCATCGAGGTCGACGATCATCTCGGCCGTCGCGCCGCCATACTGCTGCGGGCCACGGGCCGTCCCGCGCCCATCATCGCCATGCCGAACGGACGCTGGCTGTTCCTCACCTCGTCGTCCGAGCACTTCCCTGCGGCTCTGTCCGAAGTGGAAGGCATCGGACGGCACGGCAAGGGAAGCTGGATCCCACTTCCGCCGACGCCCTTCGAGCACGGTGTCGTGCATTGGAGGGTCAAACCCGACGTCTGGGGCTGGAGACTTCCCCACGCCGACACGGTCCACGACGTGCTCACCCGTGCGTTGCACAGTGAGTCATCCACCGAAGTGGACACTCAGCACGAGTTGCCGACCTGGTCGTCGGCAGCCTGATCACCGATGTGGTCGTGCCCGGCCGCTGCCCCGACCGCGGCCAGGACGATGTCCAGCACGGCCACTGCCCCCGCCTTGTCCAGCGGTTCGTTGCCATTCCCGCACTTAGGCGACTGAACACAGGACGGGCACCCCGCCGGGCACTTGCAGGAGATCACGGCCTCCCGCGTGGCGGTGAGCCAGGGAACGAACGCGGCGAAACCGCGGTCGGCGAATCCCGCACCCCCGGGATGACCGTCGTGCACGAACACCGTTGCCTCCCCGGTGTCAGCGTGCACCGCGGTAGACACACCGCCGATATCCCATCGGTCACACGTCGCGAACAGCGGTAGCAGGCCGATCGCCGCGTGCTCGGCGGCATGCAAGGCGCCGGGGACACGCGCCGGTTCCACACCGGCGCGCCCCGGCCGCCTGCGTGAACCGCACAACAAGTCCTCGTCGATCGTGTACCAGACAGCACGCGTATCCAACACCTGCTCCGGCAGGTCCAAAAGAACGTGGTCCAGCACCTCGCCGGAAGGCAGCCGCCGAAGGTAACCCACGACCCGCGACGTCACCGCCACATGCCCCAGGTTCACGGTCACACCGCCGTAGACGCGCCGCTCCACGGTGTCCAGCACCTCGATGTCCACCACCTCCCGTGCCGAGGTGTTCCATTCCGGGTCCTCGGCGTGCACGAAGGCGACACCCTGCTCCAGGTCGAGGTCGTCGACCACGTACGACTCGCCCCGGTGCAGATACACCGCGCCCGGATGAACGGTGCTGCACGCCGATACGGAATCGACGGTGCCGAGCAGCCGTGCGGTGTCGGCCTCCACCACCGCGACCTGCTCCGCATCGGAACCGCGGATGTCCACGTCGTGATGCGGCTGCTGTCGCGCCGTCCAGTACCAGCCGCTCGGGCGTCGCCGCAGAACCCCGTCCGCGACGAGGCCGTCCAGGACGGTGCGAGCCGGCTCCCCACCGAACTGGCCCAGCTCATCGGACTTGAGCGCCTTCTCCGCCGCCGCGCACGCCAGGTGAGGGGCCAGTACGTAAGGGTTGGTGGGGTCGAGCACGGCGGCCTCCACGGGCCGCTCCAGCAGTGCTTCCGGGTGGTGTGCGAGATAGGTGTCGAGCGGGTCGTCGCGGGCCACGAACACCACGAGCGCGTCGTCGCCCGCACGTCCCGCGCGTCCCGACTGCTGCCAGAACGACGCCAACGTGCCTGGATAGCCCGCGAGCACCACCGCGTCCAGCCCGGAGATGTCCACACCGAGTTCCAACGCGTTCGTGGTCGCGACGCCGAGCAGGCGACCATCGAGCAGGGCGGCCTCCAGTTCACGGCGTTCCTCGGGCAGGTAGCCGGCGCGATAGGCCGCTACCTTGTCGACGAGTTCGGGAGCCACCTCGGCGAGAATGCGGCGCGCCCCGAGTGCCGTCAGTTCGGCGCCGCGTCGGGAGCGCACGAACGCCAGCGTGCGGGCACCTTCGATGACGAGTTCGGCGAGGATGCGGGCCGCTTCCGCACCCGCGGAACGTCGCACGGGCGCGTCGTTCTCGCCCGTCAACTCCGCCATCAGCGGTGGCTCCCACAGTGCCACGGTCCTGGCACCTCGCGGTGAGGCGTCGTCGGTGACGGCGACACAGTCCTCGCCGATCAGCCGGGTAGCGAACTCGACGGGCTCGGCCGTGGTGGCCGAGGTGAGGACGAACGTCGGATCGGCCCCGTAGTGGCGACTGATGCGCCGCAGCCTGCGTAGCAGGAGTGCGACGTGGGAGCCGAACACGCCGCGGTAGCTGTGGCACTCGTCGACGACGACGTAGGCCAGGCCCCGGAAGAACCGGGTCCAACGATGGTGTGCGGGCAGCATGCCACGGTGCAGCATGTCGGGGTTCGTGAAGACCCAGCGGGCGTGGTCCCGCACCCATGTGCGTTCGCTTCGGGGGGTGTCTCCGTCGTAGGTCGCGGGGCGGACTCCCTCGATGTCCATATCGGACACAGCGCGCAGTTGGTCGGCCGCCAGCGCTTTCGTGGGTGACAGGTAAAGGACGGTCGCCTTACTTTCGGTCACCAATGTGGAAAGTGCCGGCAGCTGGTAGACCAGCGATTTTCCCGAAGCGGTGCCCGTGGCCACCACGACGTTACATCGGGACCAGGCCAGGGACGCCCCTTCGGCCTGATGGGTCCACGGTCCGTCGGCGCCGGAATTCCGCAGGGCGTCCCGTACTCGGTCGGGTACCCAATCGGGCCACTCGGTGTGACGTGGTTCGGAGGCGGGCAGATCGGCGATGTGTGTGACGGGATAGCGGTCTTCAGGTATTCCCGCCGTCGTCCGATGTAGGAGACGGTGTGCCCGAGTGTCCGCCGCGTCGTCGGTCACGGTCGCCCGCCGACGGCTGAGTGTCTTTGTCGATTTATCAACTGATTCGTCACCTTTTGAGCTTCGCACATCCGCTCATATGGCCGCAGACGCATTCTTTCGGCGACTCGGCTTCACGCGCTTCTCCGTTCGCGATCCGGATCGCGGCTGCCTCCGTCACCGTTACCGTTGGCCTCCACCGAGCGACGAAGGCGGTGGCGAACATCTCACCGCGAGCACGCCCCGCGGAAGACGAGCGATGCCGCGGAGGTGTCAGCGGAGCGTCGTTGTCGATCGCCCCGGCGGCGGGGCACCACGACGGACGCCCAGCCTGGCTCTCGGCGCAGAGGCTCCAGACATTCCCGGACGCCGTGCGACTCTTCGGGGTTCCGGTGTGAAGAGGCTGGTCAGGGCGAAATCTCACGGGTTGTCGCTTTGGTCCGACCCGGCTGAGTGCGGCCCCGTAGCCGGTAAGCGGAACGTGTGAAACACGCCCTAGAGTGCAGCCGTTGGCCCCGTTCGCTTCGGAGGTGTGTGTGCACCGGCTCAAGGGCAGGGCCGGCCTGTGCGCGGCCGTTGCCATGTGCGTGGTTGCCGCGGGCTGTGGCGGTGCCACCCCGCCCGATCCGCATTCGAGTGCGGTGCCGTCGGCTACGGGGGATGCGCCGCGTTCGGAGCAACGCGACGAGGACGAGGTGTTCGAGGCCACCGTCTCGTGGGCCGAGGACTACTGCGGCGCGGTTTCCGAGTTGGTCCGTTCGGTGTCGAGGATGCCGACCGTGGACGCGAGCACTGTGCAACGTGCCTCGGAGACATCGGGCGAGTTGTTGCAGGTGGTGGTGGGTGGACTCGAACGCACACTCGACCGGTTGGACAATCTCGACCCGCCGCCAGTGCAGGGCGCCGAAGAGGTACGGCGCGATGCCGTGGCCACGTACTCGGCCATCCGCGATCATGCGCGTGGGGTGTTGGACGAGCTCGAGACCGCGCGGGGGCCCGAAGCCAGTCGTGAGGCGGTGAGCTCGGTCAAGGAGCCGCTGGACGACATCGGCGACCTCAACCTGTTGGGGGAGTTCGACTCGGTGCCCGCGTTGAGTCGGGCCAGTCGGCAGGCCCCGGCGTGTCAGCAGCTCACCGGATCCGACCCGGCTCCTCGGCTGGACTCGCCCGGGCCGTGAAGACGGTCGTTTCTTCGGAATTCGGCTGGGAACCCATGTCGGTGGTGTGCCTCGTCGGCTGACAGCGGCACTCACATGCACGGGGTACTCGGCCCGTCACCGTGTGCCCTGGACGTGGTGGGTGATGTGCCACGTGCTAGGAGTGGAAAAGGAGATGTCGTCGACCTCTCGTCAGCAGGCGGAACGCGGGCGTGCGCTGATGTGTTGAAAAGCACCTGAGCGGACAGTGACGGCGCGCGGCGTGCACACTGGCTGGTCGAACGAGTGGAATCAAGCGAAAGAGCGGACAGCGTGGCTGGATCGACACGGACGAAGAAAACGGGCACGAGCGGTGATGGTCGCCGGAGATTGGTGATCGTCGAGTCACCGACCAAGGCCCGCAAGATCGCTCCGTATCTCGGGAGCGACTACGTTGTCGAGTCCTCCCGTGGCCACGTCCGTGACCTGCCCCGGGGAGCGGCCGACGTACCCGCGAAGTACAAAGGCCAGGCGTGGGCCCGCCTGGGGGTCGACGTCGACAACGACTTCGAACCGCTCTACATCATCACGCCGGACAAGAAGTCGACGATCAGCGAGCTGAAGAGCCTGCTGAAGGAAGTCGACGAGTTGTATCTGGCCACCGACCCCGACCGGGAAGGCGAGGCCATCGCGTGGCACCTGCTGGAGGCGCTGAAGCCGAAGGTGCCGGTGCGCCGCATGGTGTTCCACGAGGTGACCGAACAGGCCATCCGCGCTGCCGCCGAGAACACTCGTGACCTCGACCTCAACCTGGTGGACGCCCAGGAGACCCGACGCATCCTCGACCGGCTCTACGGCTACGAGGTCTCGCCCGTTCTGTGGAAGAAGGTCATGCCGAAGTTGTCGGCGGGCCGTGTGCAGTCGGTCGCCACCCGCATCATCGTCGAGCGGGAGCGCGAGCGGATGCGGTTCACCTCGGCGTCCTACTGGGACATCTCCGCCGTCATGGACACCGGTGCCGCGGGCACGGAGGCCACGCCCCGGTCCTTCCCCGCCCGGCTGACCATGGTGGACGGCGCTCGGCTGGCGACGGGCCGGGACTTCGGTCCCGACGGCCGGCTCAAGGAGCAGTCGCAGAACGTCCGGGTGCTGGACGAGACCGAGGCGAACAGGCTGGCGGAAGCGCTTGCCGACCGTGATTTCACGGTCATCGGGGTCGAGGAGAAGCCTTACACCCGCAGGCCTTACGCGCCGTTCATGACGTCGACGTTGCAGCAGGAGGCCGGGCGTAAGCTGCGGTTCTCCTCCGAGCGCACGATGCGGATTGCGCAGCGGCTGTACGAGAACGGCTACATCACCTACATGCGCACCGACTCCACGACGCTGTCGGCCTCGGCGTTGTCGGCGGCGCGTAGTCAGGCAACCGAGCTGTACGGGGCCGAGTACGTGGCGGACAAGCCGCGCCAGTACACGCGCAAGGTCAAGAACGCGCAGGAAGCTCACGAGGCCATTCGCCCGGCCGGTGAGGTGTTCCGCACCCCGGGTGCCGTGGCCGGCGAGTTGGAGAGCGATGAGTTCCAGCTGTACGAGTTGATCTGGCAGCGCACCATCGCCTCCCAGATGGCCGACGCCAAGGGCACCACGATGTCGGTGAAGATCGCAGGCACCGCGGCGAGTGGTGAGGAATGCGTGTTCTCGGCGTCCGGGCGCACGATCACGTTCCCCGGTTTCCTGAGGGCCTACGTCGAGTCGGTGGACGCCGAGGCGGGTGGCGAGGCAGACGACAAGCAGAGCAGGCTGCCACGTCTGACCAAGGACCAGCCGTTGACCGCGACGGAACTGCACCCGGATTCCCACGCCACTTCGCCGCCGTCGCGTTACAGCGAGCCCAGCCTGGTGAGCAAGCTGGAGGAGCTCGGTATCGGCAGGCCGTCCACGTACGCGTCGATCATCAAGACCATCCAGGACCGTGGGTACGTGTGGAAGAAGGGTTCCGCGCTCGTGCCGTCGTGGGTGGCGTTCTCGGTGGTCGGGCTCATGGAACGGCATTTCGAGCGGCTGGTGGACTACTACTTCACCGCCACGATGGAGGACGAGCTCGACCGCATCGCCGCGGGTGAGGAGCAGCGCACCGAGTGGCTGTCGCGGTTCTACTTCGGTAACGGCGAGGGGAACGGCGACTCGGTCGGCAGTCTCGGCGGGTTGAAGAAGCTGGTCGGCTCGGGTGTGGAGGACATCGACGCCCGCGAGATCAACTCGATTCCGATGTTCCGGGACAGCGAGGGCCGCCAGGTGTACGTGCGGGTGGGGCGCTACGGGCCTTACCTCGAACGAGAGGTGGACGGCCAGTCGCAGCGCGCGAACCTGCCGGAGGACCTGCCGCCGGACGAGCTCACGGTCGAGATCGCCGAGAAGCTGTTCGCGACCCCGCAGGAAGGGCGAGTGCTGGGTACCGATCCGGAGACGGGACACGAGATCGTGGTCAAGGAGGGCCGGTTCGGTCCTTACGTCACGGAGGTGCTGCCCGAGCCGGAGGAGCCCGCGGACGGGAAGAAGAGCAAGGCGAAGAAGCCGAAGCCTCGGACGGCGTCGCTGTTCAAGTCGATGTCGGTGCAGGACGTCACGCTCGACGACGCGCTCAAGTTGTTGTCCCTGCCTCGGGTGGTGGGCACCGACCCGGAGACCGGCGAGGAGATCACTGCGCAGAACGGCCGCTACGGGCCCTACCTGAAGAAGGGCACGGATTCCCGGTCGTTGTCCAGCGAGGAACAGATCTTCGAGATCACGCTGGAGGAAGCGCTCAAGATCTACGCCGAGCCGAAACGCCGGGGACGGCAGGCCGCGGCCAAACCACCGCTCAAGGAACTGGGCGAGGACCCGGTGTCGGGCAAGCCGATCGTGGTGAAGGACGGTCGATTCGGGCCGTACGTCACCGACGGCGAGTACAATGCGTCGTTGCGTAAGTCGGACACCGTGGAGGACCTCACGCCCGAACGCGCCGCGGAGCTGCTGGCGGAGAAGCGAGCCAAGGGACCCGCGAAGAAGGGCACCACGCGGAAGAAGACCACCGCTTCGGCGAAGTCGAAGAGCTGACCCCGGCCGAGTGGTCGGCTGCGCTGTGTGATCGACAGATGCGCCCAAACGACGGGTGGCGAGTGGGTCCCGTGCCGCTACGCTGGTGAACACACGGCGTGCGGCACGGCACGCACAGTGACCTGTCGACCTGTCGGTGGTGGGGTCTCGCGGTGACGTGCCGGAAGCGCCGTGACCCGGAAAGCCGGACAGGAAGGGACGTGTGGTGGGCGCGGATGGTACCCAGAATCCCGAGCCACCGAAGCCGTTCAGTGATCCGCTGAGCGGCGGGACGCGGGAAGAGCGCACTCCTGCCCAAGGCATCCCCGCCGGTGCCGCCCAGCCCGTCGGGATGGACCGCGAGGCGGTGCAGAAACTGGTGGACGCCGAGATGGCCGCCGAAAGCGGCGCGAGTGTCGGGTCCGGTGAGACTCAGTTCGACGAGCAGGCCGCCGAGGCTCCGCCGCGTTCCGGGATGGTGCGGGCGTCCAAGCCCGCGTTGCTGCCGCCTATTCTGCGGCTGCGTCGGAAACCCGGTGATCGGCCACGTTCTCGTCGTCCGGCGCCGCATGTGCGCAAGCCGTCGTCCGGTTCGGCGGGATTGGCGGTGGCGCTCGTCCTGATGGTGATCTTCATTTTGATCGCCATTCAGTTTGTGGTCAGTTTCGTGGAAAGCGTGACCAGTATTTTCGGATGACGCGCCGACGGCCATACAAATCGTGCTGGTTCGCTGACTCTAAGTGAAAGTTTGGCTCTCCATCGCGTGTTCTGCACTCGGCGCTACCCTGAGCGCACGGCAGTGCCGAGTTTTATGGGGTGGGGTCCATCAACGAGTCGCGACAAAGGGAGCGGGGCGTCGGAACGCGATCAAGCGCGTCCGGTGAGGCGTCCACCGTCGGAAGAGTACGCCGCGTATTGGCCATTCGTCCCTTTCGGCGGCTGTGGGCCGTTACGTATTTGTGCAGCGTGGCCGACTGGTTGTCGCTGCTGGCCTTGACCGGTTTGGTCACGAAGTTCACCGACAACTACACAGCGCAGAACTTCGCTTTCGCCGGGATCGTGTTGACGCAGCTGCTTCCCGGCCTGCTGTTCGCACCGCTCGGTGGAATGCTCGCGGATCGATTCGACCGCCGCAAGATCATGATCATCGCGGATCTCGCGCGTTTCGGTCTGCTCATTTCCATCGCGATCGTGGGTGCACCGCTGTGGTTGTTCATCGGCAACTTCCTGGTCGGTTCCGCCGCCATGATGTGGATTCCGTCCAAGGACGCCGCCGTGCCGAATCTGCTTCGCAGACGCGATCAAGTCGAAACGGCTAACCAACTCGGCATGGTGATGACCTACGGGGTCGCCGTCGTCACCGGTGCCGGGCTCTACGCGATCCTCACGGGCATCCAGACGACCTTCAGCCTGCCTCCGAGCATGTTGGGGGAGTTCGGCACCGCCAAGATCGTCGTCGTTCTCAACGGTCTGTTGTACCTGGCCAGCGCGTTGCTGGTCGCTCGCATCCCCGAGCTCTCGTTGCGCAACGTCCACCCCGTGTCCGAGACGAAGACCGAACAGGCCACGCGCGAGCCCGAGCAGCAGACGGGTGGCCTGCGCGGCATGGTGCGCGACGGCGTGCGGTTCGTCCGGAGCACGCCGCTCATCCGAGGGCTGCTCATCGGCATGATGGGGGCCTTCGCGGCGGGCGGCGCGGTGATCGGCTCGGCGAAGCCGTACTCGTCGAGTCTCGGCGGTGGTGATGCCGCGTTCGGTCTGCTGTTCGTGGCCGTGTTCCTCGGGGCCGCCGTCGGCCTGGCCGGTGCGCCGAAGCTGGCTCGCCGGTTGCCGCACGAGCGCTTGTTCGGCGTCGGCATCGTGGTCGCGGGACTGACGCTCATCGTGGTGGCCCTGGCGCCGCATCTCGCGGTGGCGCTCGTCGCCGTCGCGCTCGTGGGCGCGTGCGCGGGCGCGGCGTTCCTCACCGGGATCACGATCATCGGCTCGCAGATCGACGACAGCATCCGGGGCCGCATCAACGCCATCTACCAGTCCCTGATGAAGATCATCATCTTCGGTACGACGTCGGCGGTACCCGGACTGATCGGCCTGGTGAAGCCCCGGAGAGTCACCGTGTGGGGCAACCAGATCATCATCGACGGTACGCGCCCCGTGCTGCTGGCAGGCGGGTTGCTCGCCGCGCTTGTAGGGGTGATCGCCTACCGGCAGATGGACTCGCGGCGCACCGAACCGATCTTCGCCGATCTCCGCAACGTCATCCGCCGTCCCCGCAGGACGAGCGGTCTGCTCATCGTGCTGGAGGGGACGACGGCCGCCGACACCGCCGCCCAGGCCTCGCGGTTGGCGGAGTGGCTCGGCAGCGGTACCCAGCGAGTGGTGCTGGCCGCCGACCCGGCGCTCGACGACGAACGACTGACCTCCCTGATGTCCAGAGCATCGCTCACCGGGGCGAGGGCGAAGGCGCTGGCCGCCGCGGCCGTCCGCGCCGACATCGTCGAACGTAACGTGAGACCGGCGCTCGACGGAGGTGCGATCGTGGTGATGGAGAGATTCGTGGACACCCCGCTGGCCCACCTGTCGGCGATGGCGGGGCTCGACGCCACCGAGCTGGAGGGCTTGACCGACTGGGCGACCGGTGCGTTGCGTCCCGATCTCACGGTGCTGCTCGACGCCGATCCCGGAGAGACCTCCGGACAGTCCACGGGTACCTCCGAGCACCGTCATTGGCGGGTGCAGGAGATATTGACGGAAATGGCGGCCTCGGCCCCCGACAGGTACGTCGTTGTCGACGCCGAAGGCACCGAGGGTGAGGTCGCGGAGCGGGTACGGACGTCGGTGTCGGAGGCGCTGTCCGGAAAGGTCGCGTTGCCGCCCGCGAAACAGGGGGTGATGTGATCGTGACTGCTCCTGCCGCGGCCGGCGAGACGGTCGGCCGAGTGTGGTCGCAGCTCGTCGGCCAGGAGTCCGCCGTGGAACTCCTCTCGTCGGCTGCCGAGTCGGCTGCCGCGTTGGTGTCCGGACGTACCACCGACCCGGGTTCCATGACGCACGCGTGGCTGTTCACCGGCCCGCCCGGGTCGGGGCGTTCGGTAGCGGCCCGTACGTTCGCGGCGGCCCTGCAGTGCACCGTCGACGCCGGATGTGGTCGGTGCCAGGGCTGCCATACGACACTCGCGGGCACCCACGCCGACGTGAAGCTGGTCGTGCCCGAGGGGCTTTCGATCTCGGTCGCGGAGATGCGTGCGCTGGTGCAGGCCGCCGCGCGCAGGCCCACGACGGGGCAATGGCAGATCGTGATCATCGAGGATGCCGACCGGTTGACGGAGGGCGCGTCGAACGCGCTGCTCAAGGCCGTGGAGGAGCCGCCCGAACGCACGGTGTTCCTTCTGTGCGCCCCGTCGGACCACCCTGACGACATCAGCGTCACCATTCGGTCGCGGTGTCGCTCGGTGAACTTGCGGACGCCTTCATCGCGGTCGATCGCCACCGTGCTCGTCGAACGCGACGGTATAGACCCGGAACGGGCTCGGTGGGCGGCGTCGGTGTGCGGTGGTCACGTGGGGCGGGCCCGCAGGCTGGCCACTGACGAGAACGCCCGCGCCAGGAGGGAGGCGGTGCTGCGTATTCCGCTCGGCTTGCGTCGCGCCGAGGACGTGTTCCGCTGCGCCGACGAGCTGATCACAACGGCCGAGGCCGACGCCACCGAGACGAGTAAGGCCCGGGACGAGGCGGAACAGGACGCGTTGCGCACCGCGATGGGATCCGGCGGCACGGGCAAGGGAGTCGCCGGGGCGAAGCGTGCGGCCGACGCGGCCGTCCGCGCTCTGGAGAAGAAGCAGAAGTCCAGGGCGACGCGGACGCAGCGGGACACGCTCGATCTCGCCCTCGTGGACCTCGCGGGTTTCTACCGTGACGTGCTCGTGTTGTCGAGTGGTTCGGACGCGGCGTTGAATCACCCCGACGTCGCCGAACAGGCGGCGGAGGCTGCCCGGCAGTGGACCCCCGCGTCGACACTGCGGCGGCTGGAAGCGGTGCTGGCCTGTCGCGACGCCATCGCCTGGAACGTCAAGCCCCGAATCGCCGTGGAAGCCATGCTCACGACCCTCCGCGAGGGCTGACGCCCCCACCGTGTCCGCAGTTTGCGTAGCTGTGTCCGCAGCCTGTGTAGTCCGGTGCACACCACAGGGTGAGTGCCCGGGTCACCCCGGCGCGCTGCCGAGGTGACCCGGGTTCGTCATTCCCCTCGGGAGTGGGGTGACGGTTTCACCGGGGCGGGCTCACGGTGTCTGCGGTTGGGCAGTGCCGCTACCAACACCACGCCGACCAGCAACATCACCGTCCCGCTCCAGAACAGCGGAACAGCCGAGTACGCGGCGTTGGTCTGTGCCAGCTTGGTGGGCGCGCCGGACGGATCGGAGTCCGCGGGCTCATTGGCTATCGGCTGAGGCGATGCGGCGGCGGGTTGGGAGCAGTCGACTCCGCCCTCGGGGGCGTACGCGCTCGCGCTCTGTTCTCCCAGGGACACCTGGGCCAACGCCGACGGCAGCTTCGAAGCCAGGCTGTCGGGCAGCAGGTTCCTCAGTCTGTCGGTGGGCAATACCCGCACGTCGAGCAGCCGCGCGACCGCCGACACCTGGTGCCCGGCGAACGGTTCGCTCACCGTCTGTGCCTTCTCGTCGAGTTCGGCGATGCTCAGGCGCAGCACGCCGATATCGAGCACGTGGTCCGCGGCTTTTTCCGACAGGGTGGTGACGCTGCCGTCGACTTTCTCGGCCGCATCGCCCACAACGGGCGTGTTCTTGACGTCCTCGTAGCCGGGGATGTCCTTCAGACTGGGTTTCGGAAGACCGACGGGAATGTCGGCCGTGGGGTTGGCGGCGTCGAGCTCGAACAGGACCTTGCCGTTGCGTTCGACCGCCAGGACGGGTGCTGTGTAGTCGACGGTGGACGTCTCGGCGTCGCCTGTGGACACCACTCGCAGTGTCGGCTGGCTCGTGACCTTGACGGTGAGCCCGAGAGGGGTGCCCTTCAGGATGTCGATCCGCCCACCCTGGAGCGTGGAAACGGCTTCGACTCCTTTGTGGTCCTTGCCGTCGGTGCCTTCGACGTCCATCAAACGCACCACCGAGCGGGTCGCCAGCGCCTTGTCAACGCTGACGAGCGAGCCGGTGCCGTCGGAGTTCGGTTTGCCCTGGCCGGAGAGCAGCCCTCCGAGGTTGGCCAGTGAGCCGGGCAGTTCCCGCAGGGCGGAACCGAGTTCACCGCCGGCCTGGGTGGCGCGGTTGGTGTCCGGCATCGTCGGGATGATGTTGACCAGCGAGAGGCTTGCCGCCGTCGTGCCGGCGTCGGCGATCGTGCCGTCGCCGACGCACGGTCCGCTGGTCTCGCTCCAGCGGGCGTGGGCTCTGCCTTCGAGAGCGCTCACGTTGGCCAGGGGATTATCGGGCGCCTTCAGGCCCGTGGAGAGAGCTTTGTTGTTGTCGGGCAATGCCGTCTGAACCGCCGAGCCGGGGGTCTGCGGGGTGTGTCCCGCGACGGACAACCCGAGCGGAGAGGCCTCGGCGATGGCACGCTCGTGTGCCAGGTACGACTCGGAGTCGGCGCCCGCGTAGGACAGCCCCACGCCCCCTTCCAACACGGACTGCTTGGGCAGGGGCTGTTCGCCGGGTAGGACGGCGTCGGCCTCCATGGCCTCGGGCAGTAGGCGGAGTACGCCGAGTGCGGTGCTGGCCTCGGCGATGACGCGACCGTTCGGCTTGCCCTCCTCCTCCGAGAACGGGGGCTGGCCGTCCTCGGCCGGTTCGGGTTCCGGGGTCGTCGGGATGGTCTGGCCGGCGGCCGGCCCGGCTGACAACACCAGCATCGCGGCCATCACGGGCAGAGTCAGGACGCGGAGACGGCGTCGGCGCATGCGAGAAGTCCTCCCAGTAGCCATGAGCCGGCGCGGTGGGCGCCGGTGTCACTGCTTGATCAACGACATCGGCCCCCGCCAGTGACGCTTGAAATCGAATCGCTATACTCGTAGGCAGCCGGGTACGCCCGCGCCGCCTTAGCTCAGTCGGCCAGAGCGGCTCACTCGTAATGAGCAGGTCGGGGGTTCGAGTCCCCCAGGCGGCTCTGTTTGCAAGAGGTCCCTTCCACGGGTATGGAAGGGACCTCTTTTTCGTCGGCCCGCCGGGCGAGATCGTTAAGGTGTGCCCCATGCCGATGTTCGCCTTCGAGGGCGTAAGCCCCACCGTGCACCCGGAAGCCTGGATCGCCCCTACCGCGACGTTGATCGGGGATGTCGTCGTGGAGAAGAACGCCTCGGTGTGGTACGGGGCGGTGTTGCGAGGCGACTTCGGGCGCATCGTCGTCCGTGAGGGCGCCAACATTCAGGACAACACGGTCGTGCATGTGAACGACGGAGTGTGCGAAGTCGGTCGCAACGCCACGATCGGGCATTCCTGCATCGTCCACGACTGCACGATCGGTGAGCAGGCGCTGGTGGGCAACGGGTCCATCGTGCTCGACAAGGCCGTTGTGGGTACGCGGAGCCTGGTCGCGGCCGGAGCCACCGTCACACCCAACACCCGGGTGCCCGACGAGACGATCGCCAAGGGCAGCCCGGCGAAGGATTTCACTCCACTCACCGACACGGCGAAGGTGTGGGTGGATCACAACGCCGAGGTGTACCGAGCGCTGGCGCGCAGGCACGCAGAGGGCATCGAACAGCTGTAAGGCGTTTTCACAAAAGGAACGAAACCACAAAAAGGAGGGTCACGTCGGCTGCGACGTGACCCTCCTTTTCACACTTCGGTGCGCGAATTCGGCTCGCGCTCACACCTCGGTGGTCTGTTCCTTCTTCTTCTCCAGCTCGGCGGCGTGGCGCTCGTAGGAACGCTGGATCTCGGCCTCGGCCTCCGCGCGGCTGACCCAGGTCGAGCCCTCGACGCTCTTGGCGGGCTCCAGGTCCTTGTAGACCTGGAAGAAGTGTTCGACCTCGAGCTTGTGGAACTCGTTCAGGTGGTGGATGTCCCGCAGGTGTTCCATGCGCGGGTCGTCGGAGGGCACGGCCAACACCTTGTCGTCCGGGCCTTTCTCGTCGGTCATGCGGTACATGCCGATGGCCCTGCACCGGATCAGGCAGCCGGGGAATGTCGGTTCCTGCACGATGACGAGAACGTCGAGCGGATCGCCGTCCTGGCCCAGCGTGTCGTCGATGAACCCGTAGTCGGCCGGATACTGGGTGGCCGTGAACAGGGTGCGGTCAAGCCTGATGCGCCCTGTCTCATGGTCCATCTCGTACTTGTTGCGTTCCCCCTTGGGGATTTCGATCGTGACGTCGAACTCCACGCCGTCCTCGCTGACTCGTCTCTCGCGCCGCTGCTTATCCGGGCGGCTCATATGTGATCAATTTCGGTCGTCATTAGTGTGGACCACGTAGCGGGTACGTGGGGCACTGATGGTGTCAAATGTGACGTCTGCCCCCTTGACTGTAAGGAGGGGCTTTGCCAGGCACTGGAGGCGGTTCGGGTCCTAGATGGCCATCGGCCGACCATGATCCCGACAATTCCGACTCCTCGACACGTCAGACAACCGACAAGATGAGGATTCCCGCGAATTACGCGAGCAATCCCCAGGATCATCCCACGGTACGGGTGCACGCATCCTTCCCGCAGCCGGTGGAGGGTCGGGGGGAGGGTCAGCCGGCTCCGGAATCGGAGGACGGGGGTTGGCCGTCCTCGCACGCGCACGAACAGGAGTGGCCTTCCCAGCAGGCGGATGATCACGTCTGGCCCACCTCGCAGCCGGAGGACGTCGACCTCTCGCCACGTCCCGCCGACCCTCAGCCGCGGTCCCCGGCCTCGTCGCAGGTGTCACAGAAGTCACAGTCACCACGGTCACCACAGTCACCGCAGGCGCCTCAGGCGTCACAGGCGCCTCAGACGCCGCAGTCTCCCCCGCAGTCTTCGCCGTCGTCTCCCTCGCAGGCCGGGTCTCCTCCGGCGCCTCTGTCGGAGCGGCCTCAGTTCGTGCGTTCTCAGGCGCCTGCTCAGTCCCCTCCTCAGTCACTTCAGTTTCACTCCGAACCGCAGGCGGGCCCGGTACCCCAGCCCGACAGGACCATCCCCGCCGCGGGAAGGCAGGCGTGGCCCGTCCGCATCGAACCGCGGCCCGACGGCACCAGTGAGCAGCAGGCCGTGTCCACGGCGTCCGCGGCATCCCCAGCGCCCCCGGCGTCTGCCGCGTCCACCGCGTCTACGGCCGAGTCCGGGGAATCGGGGCAGGCGGGTCCACCCGCCGCCGGGACATCGGTCGAGGAGATCCCGCCCGGTGCCACGCCTCCGACGGGGGGAAGCGAGGGAGAGGACCCCGTTCCGCGTCCTCGTCGTCGTCCGCTGGTCATCGCGGCGGTGCTCGTGGCGGTCCTGCTGGTCGTCGGTGGGACGTTAGCGGTGCCCGACGTGTCCAACCGGCTCGGGTTGCCGTGGGCGCCCAACGCGCCGAAGGGTGATCCGCCCGCCCCGCAGGACGTCGCGCTCGCTCTGGGCGAGCCACCGGAATCGGCTCCCTCGCCCACGCCGTCGGGGGTCGCCGCCGCCATCGATGATCTGGCGTCCGATCCGGCGCTCGGCACCCTCATCGGCAGTGTCGTCGACCCCGCCACGGGCACGGCCCTGTGGGAACGCAATGCCGCGCAGGCCCTGCCTCCTGCCTCGACGACGAAGCTGTTGACATCCGCCGCAGCGCTGCTGGCGCTCGACCACGACATGCGTTTCCCCACGAGGGTGGTGGAGGGCTCGGAGCCGGGCACGGTGGTTCTGGTCGGCGGTGGTGACGTCACTCTCTCGTCCTTGCCGAGAGGGGAGGAGTCGATTTTCCCCGGCGCGGCGCATCTCGACGATCTCGTCGACCAGGTGCGGGAGGCTACCGGTGGTGACGTCTCCCGGGTGGAGCTGGACCTGTCGGCGTTCACCGGGCCGACGGAGGGCCGCGGCTGGGCGTCGGAGGACGTGCCGTCGACCTACATGGTGCAGACCCAGCCCGCCATGCTCGACGGTGGCCGCACGGATCCCACGAACGGGCATTCGATGGGGCGCGCCGATCCGGCCGGGCACCTCGCCGAGGTGTTCGCGCAGCGGCTCGGCGCGGAAGTTGGGGGCGAGACCACCGCTCCGGAGGGTGCGAAGGTGCTGGGTGAGGTGTGGTCTCCACCGGTGGACGAGCTGGTGCGGGTCTCACTCGTGGAATCCGACAACCTCCTGTCCGAGGTGTTGGCTCGGCAGGTCGCCATCGCCGAGGGCAAGCAGCCTTCCTTCGAAGGTGGTGTCGAGGCGATGTTGGAGGTGCTGTCCCGGCACGGCATCGACGTCGGGGGCGTCCGACTCAACGACGGCAGCGGGCTCTCCCCCTTGAACGAGATCTCACCGACCACGCTCACACAGTTGCTGGTGTTGGCGGCGTCCCCGGACAACGGCAACGAGGTGACGGTGAAACTGCGGCCGATGCTGGTCGGCCTGCCGGTGGCCGGTGGGAGCGGCACTCTGACCGCCCGCTACGACCACGACACGGCCACGCAGGGCCGGGGATGGGTGCGCGCCAAGACGGGAAGCATCCCGGCGGAACGTGTACACACACTCGCCGGGGTGGTACTGACCGAGGACGAGAGGGTATTGGTGTTCGCCCTCATGTCCAACGGCGGAGAAGCGGAACCTGCGCGGGCGGCGCTGGACCGGATCGCGGCCCAATTACGTGGCTGTGGTTGCCGCTGAGGACGGGTAGCGTCGGGATCGAGCCGAGAAGCGGCACCCGGACAGGCGTAGGCACGGCGAAAGGACGACGCGTGAGGACCCTTATCCCCGGCAACGCGATGTCGACCGACCCGAAGCGGCCGTCGTGACTGCGCAGGCGAGTGTCCGGCAGGGTGCGTTGATCGACTGGTCTGTGGCCGCCTCGACCGGTGTGCGTCTCGTGCGGGGCGGTCCTGTCGTGGAGCGGTCCGAGGCCGACCGGGTGGTGACGGAGTTACGTGAGTTGACCGTGGGCGCCGAACGGCATGTCAGGGAACTCACCGGGCTCGGCGCCGACCTGCCGTTGTTGACCGCGGAGGTCGTCGATCGACCGGGCTGGATACGTTCGGCGGCCGCGGGTCTCGACGAACTGACCGGCGAGGCCATGTCGACCGTCGAGGGGCCCAGGGGTGCGCTCGCTCCGGTGCTCGCGAGCAGCGCGGGTGTGCAGACCGGGGTGGTGTTGGCTTTCTTCGGTTCGCGCGTGTTGGGCCAGTACGACCCGTTCGGCGGCTCCGAGCACGGGGGTACGTTGCTGCTCGTCGCCCCGAACGTGGTGGCCGCCCAACGGGCCATGCGGGTGCCGGGTCGGGACTTTCGCATGTGGGTCTGCTTGCACGAGTGCACTCACCGGCTGCAGTTCACCGCGGTCCCCTGGCTGCGGGACTACTTCGCCGGCGAGGTGGGCAGGTTGCTCACCGGGTTCGCCGAGTCGGACGGGCTGCTCACCGTGCTGTCGCGCTTGCCGGAGGACCTACGGCGGATCAAGCTGGACGGTTCGTTGGGGTTGGCGGAGCTGATGCAGTCACCGGGGCAGCGCGAGGTGTTCGACCGCGTCCTGGCGTTGTCCACACTGTTGGAGGGACACGCCGACTACGTCATGGACGCTGTGGGACCCGAGGTGGTGCCGAGCGTGGCGACGATCAGGCGCCGGTTCACGTCCCGCCGTAAGGGCGGTGGTCCGCTGGACCGGTTGTTGCGCGTGCTGCTCGGCGTCGACGCCAAGGTGCGGCAGTACGCGCTGGGTTCCACGTTCACTCGTGAGGTGGTCCGGGCTGTGGGTATGGACGGGTTCAACGCGGTGTGGACATCTCCGGAGACGCTCCCGAGCAGGGCCGAGATCAGGGAGCCGAAGGCATGGTTGCGTCGGGTCCATCGGTAGGGGGTTTCAGGCGTCCGCCGTTGGACGCGGTGTTGACGGTGCGGAGGGCGGTGCGTTCGTTCCTCGCCGAACCGGTGGCGTCCGCTCACTTGAGGTCGGGACAGTTGTTCGTGGCGGTGTCGGGTGGGGCCGACTCGCTCTCACTCGCGGAGGCGGCCGCGTACGTGGGGCGGCGACGTGGTCTCACGGTGGGCGCGCTGGTGGTGGACCACGGCTTGCAGCCCGGGTCGGCCGAGGTGGCCGAGTGGGCCGCGCAGACGGCGCTGCGGCTGGGAGTGGACACGGCGAAGGTGCTGCCGGTGACGGTCAGCGGCGGTGGTGGTCCCGAGGCCGCGGCCCGCAAGGCGCGCTACGCCGCGCTGCGGGAGCACGCCGGTGACGACGCGCTCGTCCTGTTCGGCCACACCCGCGACGACCAGGCCGAGACCGTGTTGCTCGGGCTCGGCAGGGGGTCGGGGTCGCGGTCGCTGGCCGGTATGCGCCCGCTCGACCCGCCGTGGGCCCGCCCATTGCTGGACGTGCCCCGGTCCGTCACCGCGGCGGCGTGTGAGGAACTGGGGGTGAAGCCGTGGAGCGATCCTCACAACGCCGATCCCCGATTCCGGCGGGTGCGCGTGCGTCACGAGGTGCTGCCGCTGTTGGAGGACGTGCTCTCCGGTGGGGTCGCGGAGGCGCTCGTGCGTACGGCGCGACAACTACGGGAGGACTGTGACGCCCTCGACGCCATGGCCGACGAGGTGGCGAAGCGGGCCCGGGAGGGTGCCGACCTGCGTGTCGACGTGCTCGCCGACACGCCGCCACCCGTGCGGAGGAGGGTGTTGCGCACTTGGTTGCTCGACGGCGGAGTCCGGGAACTCACGGACGCGCACCTGCGATCGGTGGATGACCTCGTGGGGCGTTGGCGTGGGCAGGGCGGTGTTTTCCTACCCGGCGATGTCGAGGCCCGCAGGGCGCATGAAAAGCTCGTTTTGAACCGATGCCAACCCACCATTCGAGGGAGCTGACCGTGTACGAGGGCGACATCGCCTCCGTGCTCATCACCGAGGAGCAGATCAAGGACAAGGTCGCCGAGCTGGCCGAGAAGGTCGCGGCGGATTACCCGGCGGACAAGGCGGCGTCCGATCTCGTCCTCGTCGGTGTACTCAAGGGCGCGGTCATGTTCATGACCGATTTCGCTCGCGCGTTGCCGGTTCCGGCGCAGTTGGAGTTCATGGCGGTGTCGTCCTACGGCTCCTCGACCTCGTCATCCGGGGTCGTGCGCATCCTGAAGGACCTCGACCGCGACATCGCCGGAAGGGACGTGCTCATCGTCGAGGACATCGTCGACTCGGGACTGACCCTGTCGTGGCTGTTGAAGAACCTCGCCAGCCGCAATCCCGCGTCGTTGGCCGTGTGTTCGCTGTTGCGCAAGCGTGAGGCGGTGAAGGTCGACGTGCCGGTCCGTTACGTGGGCTTCGACATCCCGAACGAGTTCGTGGTGGGCTACGGGCTCGACTACGCGGAGCGGTACCGTGACCTGCCGTTCATCGGAACTCTCCACCCACGGGTCTACTCTTCGTAACGGTCCGGCATCGCGAGCGGATACATTCCGCGAATACGGAACCCGAACCGGTGAGAAGTCGTCGTAGATGTAACTCAGTTGCGTTAGCCTTAGCGAAGATCGCAGGCGCTTAGCCGATGTCGGGCTGTGCTGGGGACAGGAGAGCGAACACATGCCGAACAGCAGCTATGCGGACGCCGCCGCGTTCCGCGAAGCCGCCGCGAAGGGTCAGGTTGGGATCGACCCGGACGCCGCGCAAGCCGTCCTGAAAAAGATCCGTACCGGTAAGGACGCGGTCGCGGCCCTGCTGGATGATACCGGTTTTCTCGCGGTATCGCCGAAGTTGGGGGCCAATCCCGTGGGGGAGGCCATCGCGAGCAAGTTCGCGAACCGCGCTGCCGGGATGGGGGACTCCTACGCTCAGGCGCTGCGGAACCTGTACACCCAGTACGACCAGGCCGAACATGCGATCCTCGAGGCGATGAGCCGTTACGAGGACTTCGACAGCTCCAGCGCCCAGTCGTTCACCGGGCAGCTCTGAGAGGTAGGGGGAGACGGGAGACATGTACTCGGAGAGAAACGAGGAACCCGAGCCCACCACGGGGCCGGAAGGCGGGTACGGGGCGCACGGTGGATACGGCTGGAGCGAGCGCCGTGTCGACGTCGAATCCGTGATGCGGCGCGAGGGCGGGGAAGTCGCCGATCTCGTGCAGCGGGCGCGCAGCCGTTCCGACTCCTTCCACTACGGTGACGACCGCGCCATCGGTTCGCGGCCGAACTGGGCGGCGAGGGACAGCAAGCAGCTGTACGCCTACGCCACCGTGAACAACGAGCCGGGCACCGCCGAGGAACTCGGGCAGGTCTGGGGCAGGCACGGCGGTGAGCTCAACCGGATCGCCGACGACCTCTACAACGCCATCATGGAGCTCGGCTCGGTGTGGGTCGGCCAGGGTTCCGGTGCCGCGCAGGGCGCTCTCGTCGGTATCGCCAACTCGGGTGCGCAGGCTTCCGAGGCGGCGAGGACGATGCAGGACAGGCTGGTTCAGCAGGCCTCGGCGGCTTCGAAGCTGAAGACGATGCCGGCGCCGAAGGACTTCGATCCCGGCGCTGAGACAGCAGCCATGCTGGCGGGCGGCCCCGCTGCGATGGTCGCCGATCTGAAGAAGCAGTACGACGAGGCTCAGGCCGTGAAGGCTCAGCAGCTCGCGTTCCTGGAGGCGTACACCGAGGAGCTGTCGCAGATCGACAGCACCACTCCGAGCTTCGGGCCGGAGTCGCTGGGGCTCAAGCCGCTGTCGGACGGTATCGCCACCGAGGCCAGGACGCTCGGCGCCGTCGGTACCGTCTCCGTCTCCGGTGTCGATGCGGGCGGGGTCCCGGCCGGTCACGGCGCCGCTCCCGGTGTGACGGCGGGTGGTGTCAACGCCGTCACGGGTGGTGGCACCGACAGCCCCCGTGGACCTGTCACGCCGGTCGCGGGTCCCGGTGTGGGTGCCGGTTCCGTTTCCGCTCCCACTCCCAGTGGCGGTGGCGGCTTGAACGTCGGACAGTCGCTCGGCGTGGCGGCAGCGGGCGGTGCGCTCGGGTACGCGGGTGTCAAGGCCCTGTCGGGCAAGCGCACCGGCTCGAAGAAGAACATCGAGTCCCCCGAGACCGCCGAGGCCATCACGGCTGCCGAGGCCGCCGAGGCCGTGTCCTCGGGAGCTTCCGAGACGGTCGCTTCGGCCAACCAGACGGGCAGCGCGGCCCCCGCATCGGTCAATGTCGCGCCGATGCAGAACCAGGGTGTCGTGCCTTCCGCCGGTGGTGTGGTCGGTGCCGGACCGGCGGCCACGCCGGCGGTCGGACCGATGGGCGGCATGGGCGCGATGGGTGGTGCCGCGTCCGCTGGGCAGCAGGACGAGAAGGAACACACGCACGCGTCGTTCCTCATCGAGCCCGACCCCGACGACACGTTCGGAGCCACGGAGTCCGCGGCGCCCCCGGTGCTGGGCGCGTGGGACCCCGACGACGAAGGGCGATAACAGGTGCGTGAACAGCTCACCGAGGTCGAACTCGATTTTCTGTGGGAGTCAAGCGGCCTCGGTGAACTGCCTTATCCGCTCACGGTGCGCTCCCACGGAGACACGCTGGAGGAGCGCGCGGTTCTGCGGACCCGTGTGCTTGCGGGCCTGGTCCAGCGCGGTCTCGTCGACGAGAGCGGCAGGCTGCAGCCGCATATCGAGGATGCGTTCGGCGTGTTGGCTTTCGCCGAGCGCAGCCTCGACTCCGTGTTGCTCAGCGCGCCGAACGCGGAACCGAGGATGGCGGTGGCGGCGACGGCGGGCGGTCACGGTGTCCTCGTCGTCCAGGAGGCCGGCACGGTGTGGTTGGAGCGGGTACCCGCTGACGGCCTCGCCTCCGCGATCGTCGGCCAGTTGCCCGCGGCGCCGAGAGGCAAGGAGAAGTCGATCAACGTCCCGTTGGAGCAGCTGCTCGTGGGGCCGGGTGCCGACTTCATGCAGCGTCGACCCACCACGGCGGACGGCAACACGGCGCGCGCGGACGAGGACCGCAAGGCGCTGGCCCGGCTACACGCCCAGGAACGGGAGCGCGGTGGTCAGATCGGTGCCAACGCTCGCGGTCAGGCCGGCGGTAAGAGCCGGTCGCCCGTGCTGAGTTGGTTCGATACCGAGACCGGCCGGTATCTCACCCAGGCGAGCAAGGGGTCGGACGGCAGGGACTGGATCATCATCGCTCCGGCCGACGCGCCTACTCTGCGGCATCGGTTGGCCGAGATGTTGGCTTCCGCGGCCGAAGCCACCACTGTCCGTCTGTGAACCGCTATTCTCTCGATCGCCAGAGTCAGAGTTCGCCGCGTTACACAGCTTCAGATCAGGGGAAATCGTGTCCGCGCAGGAGTTCTTCACACCCGTCGCCTTCGACATTCTGTGGGAGGAGGCGGGCGTCGGTGAATTGCCGTATCCGTTGAACGTGCCGTCGCATGGTGACGACGAGACCGAACGCGCCGCTCTGCGGCAACGGGTGCACGTCGAGTTCTCCGCCCGCGATCTCGCTTCCTCCCCGGTGGGGGAATGGCTGCGGTTGCTGGCCCGGCCCTCGGTCAGCATCGACGCGCTGTACATCCCCGAGTTCCAGCAGCACCCGGTCGCGGCGTTGGCGGCCTCCGACGGTAGGCAGGCCGTGCTCGCCATCCAGAATGCCGACGGTGTCTGGCTGCGGTCGATCTACGCGGACGGTCTCGCTTCCGCGATCGTGGATCTGCTGCCCGCGAGTGGGCGCGGCACCGAGGCGTCCGTCACGTTGCCGCTGGACCAGGCCATGCGCATTCAGCCGGCACGCACGGGCGTGGTGGCGGGAGTGGGAGGCAAGGACGACGCGCCGCGCAGGCGCGGGGGACTCGCCGACCGCTCGCACGACCCGGTCGAAACCTATGCCCGGCTGATCGCGCAGCCGCGGCTGCGAGGAGGCCAGTTCGCCACCAACAGCCGCGATGACCTGGGCGGTAAGCGACGTTCGTCGGTATTGGCATGGTTCGACACGGCCTCGGGGCGTTACCTCAGCGTGTCGCGCACGGGTCCGGACGGCCGGGAGTGGGTGACCGTGGCGCCCGCGGACACCAAGACGCTGCGTACCCGTCTCGGTGAACTGGTCGCCGAAGTCACATCCTGAGCCGGGCAAGAGGTGGGGAACATCGTGGCGGCCCCGGCCGTTGACAACAGCAGGATCGCCCGGCACCTCGACGAAGCCGGACGGTACGCTGGTGAGACGGTGAACTCCGTAGCGCCCATGCTTTCGTCAACACCGCGACGGCGGATATCACGACTTGCCGCCTAGCCAGGGAGGGTCGAGGCCACCACGGCCGGATCGAATGGACCGCAAGCGCCTGTTCAGAAACCCACTGCTGTGGATACTCGTGGCTTTGGTGCTGTACTTCGGTATCAGCACTCTTACAGACGGTGACCGCGGCTATACCGAAGTGCCGACGTCGCAAGCCATCGAGCAGATCCGCTCTGGCAACGTCGACGAGGCCACCCTGGAGGACCGGGAACAGCAACTCAAACTGCAGCTCTCCGAACCCATCGAGGTCGAGGGCGAGCAGATAGAACAGGTCATCACGAAGTTCCCGGCAGGGGCGTCGGACCAGCTCTACAACACGCTGCTCAACTCGAGCACGGGTGAGCAGAACGTCAAGTTCGACACCACCGTCAACCAGGACGGCTTCTTCACCCAGCTGCTGATCTACATGATTCCGCTGGGCATCCTTGTGCTGCTGCTCATGTGGATGATGAACAGCGCGCAGGGTGGCGGAAACAGGGTGCTCAATTTCGGCAAGTCCAAGGCCAAGCAGCTGAACAAGGACATGCCGACGACGACCTTCAGCGACGTCGCGGGAGCCGACGAGGCCGTCGAGGAGCTGCACGAGATCAAGGACTTCCTGCAGAACCCGGCGCGCTACCAGGCCTTGGGCGCCAAGATCCCGAAGGGCGTGCTGCTGTACGGCCCGCCCGGTACGGGTAAGACACTGCTCGCGCGCGCGGTCGCCGGTGAGGCGGGCGTGCCGTTCTACACGATCTCCGGTTCCGACTTCGTCGAGATGTTCGTCGGTGTCGGTGCCTCCCGTGTGCGTGACCTGTTCGAACAGGCCAAGCAGAACGCGCCGTGCATCGTCTTCGTCGACGAGATCGACGCCGTGGGTCGGCAGCGTGGCGCGGGCCTCGGCGGTGGCCATGACGAGCGTGAGCAGACGCTGAACCAGTTGCTCGTCGAGATGGACGGGTTCGACTCGCGTGGCGGCATCATTCTGATCGCGGCCACGAACCGTCCCGACATTCTCGACCCGGCTCTGCTGCGCCCCGGCCGGTTCGACCGGCAGATCCCGGTGTCGGCCCCCGACCTCGCGGGGCGTAAGCGGATCCTCGAGGTCCACGCCAAGGGCAAGCCGTTGGCCGACAACGTCGACCTGGAGGCGCTGGCCAAGCGCACGGTGGGCATGTCGGGTGCCGACCTCGCCAACGTCATCAACGAGGCGGCCCTGCTCACGGCGCGGGAGAACGGCTCCGTCATCACCGAGGAGGCGTTGGAGGAGTCCGTCGACAGAGTGATCGGCGGGCCCGCCCGCAAGAGCCGCATCATCTCCGAGCACGAGAAGAAGATCACCGCTTATCACGAGGGTGGGCACGCGCTCGCGGCGTGGGCGATGCCCGACATCGAACCCGTCTACAAGCTGACGATCCTGCCTCGTGGGCGTACCGGCGGGCACGCGTTGATCGTCCCCGAGGACGACAAGCAGCTGATGACGCGGTCGGAGATGATCGGCCGCCTCGTCTTCGCGATGGGTGGCCGCGCGGCCGAGGAGCTCGTCTTCCACGAGCCCACCACCGGTGCGTCCTCCGACATCGAGCAGGCCACCAAGATCGCCAAGGCGATGGTGACCGAGTACGGCATGTCGTCCCGTCTCGGTGCGGTCAAGTACGGCCAAGAGCAGGGTGATCCGTTCCTGGGCCGCTCGGCGGGCAGGCAGGCGGACTACTCGTTGGAGGTCGCGCACGAGATCGACGAGGAGGTGCGCAAGCTCATCGAGACGGCGCACACCGAGGCGTGGGAGGTGCTCACCACCTACCGCGACGTCCTTGACAACCTCGTGATGGAAGTGCTGGAGAAGGAGACCCTGCAGCGCAAGGACCTCGAACGCATCTTCGCCACGGTGGAGAAGCGGCCGCGGATCACGACGTTCAACGAGTTCGGAGAGCGTCTCCCGTCGGACAAGCCGCCGATCAAGACGCCGCGTGAGCTGGCGTTGGAGCGGGGTGAGCCGTGGCCCCCGGAGTCGGATTCCGACAAGGGCGACAAGGGTTCGGACGCCGACAAGGCCCAGGAGCCGGAGCCGACCCCGGTGCGGACCGCGCCCGGTGCCGGCGACTTGCCCGGCGGACCACCGCGTGAGCAGCCGGAACCTCCTGCGACGTCGTCGACGTACAATCCGTACGCCCCGCCTTCCGGCGACACGGGTTCCAACGGGGTGCCCAGCAAGAACAGCGGCATCACCCCGTGGTCCTCGCACGGCAACCAGCCGAGTACTGGCGGCAGCAACCCGGGGCCGCCCCACTACGGGGCTCCTCCGGGGTGGACTCCGGCGACGCAGCCGAGGGGCAATCATGGCTACCCGTGGCGTGACCAACCGCCCCTGCAGCAGGGACAACCGTCACCGCCCGCGGAAGGGAAGCCACAAACCGAGCGCAATGACGAAAACGATCAGGACGGCCAACAGCCTTCGTGATCGGGGAAGGCAGTGACGTGACAGTCAACGGCTCCTTTTCACTCGGGGTCGACGAGGAACGGCCCGAGGCCGGTCACGCCGTCTTCGACCAGGAAAGGGCTGAGCGCGCTGTCCGGGAGTTTCTGCTCGCCTGCGGTGAGGACCCGGAGCGCGACGGCCTGAAGGAGACGCCGGCCAGGGTCGCGCGGGCTTACCGAGAGTTGTTCGCCGGGCTGTACAGCGACCCGGACCACGTGCTGGACCGGACGTTCGACGAGAGTCACGAGGAGCTCGTCCTCGTGACGGACATCCCGATCTTCAGTCTCTGCGAGCACCACCTCCTGCCTTTCCACGGTGTTGCCCATGTGGGCTACATCCCGAACGGGCAGGGCAAGGTGACGGGGTTGTCGAAGCTCGCGCGTCTGGTCGACATGTACGCGAAGCGGCCGCAGGTTCAGGAGCGGCTCACTTCCCAGGTGGCCGACGCGTTGAACCGCAAGCTCCGTCCGAGGGGCGTGATCGTGGTCGTCGAGGCGGAGCATCTGTGCATGTCGATGCGCGGTGTCCGTAAGCCCGGGTCCCGCACCACCACCTCGGCGGTGCGGGGCTTGTTGCAGTCGTCGGCGTCGTCGCGGTCCGAGGCGCTGGAGCTCATCAAGGGCCGGCGATGAGCCACGCGGCGCTGCCCGATCCGGGCCGGTGCGTGGTGATGGGCATTCTCAATGTCACGCCCGATTCGTTCTCCGACGGTGGTCGGTATCTGAGTCGGCAGGACGCTCTCGCACACGCGCATGCGATGTGGCGGCGGGGCGCGGATGTCATCGACGTCGGTGGTGAGTCGACGCGGCCGGGGGCCGAACGCGTGGACGCCGAGACGGAGAAGTCCCGCGTGGTGCCGGTGGTCAGGACGTTGGCCGCCGAAGGACTGGTGCTGTCTGTGGACACCACGCGCGCCGCTGTCGCGGCTGCCGCGATCGAGGCGGGTGCCCACATCATCAACGACGTGTCGGGAGGATTGGCCGACCCGGACATGGCCAAGGTGGCAGCCGACACGGGGGCACCGTGGGTGCTCATGCATTGGCGTGGCCACAGCAGGAACATGAACGCTCTGGCCACCTACGACGACGTGGTGTCCGAGGTCCGGGACGAGTTGAGCGCCCGCGTGGACGCAGCGCTCGCGGCGGGTGTGCGGGAGGAGGCCATCGTGCTCGACCCCGGGCTGGGTTTCGCCAAACGGGCCGAGCACGACTGGGCGCTGCTGCACGGCCTCGATGTGGTGTCGTCGCTCGGTTTCCCGGTGCTGGTGGGAGCCTCGCGTAAACGGTTTCTCGGCCGGTTGCTCGCCGATGGTGATGGCACACCGAGGCCTCCGGCGGGGCGGGAGGTGGCCACGGCCGCCGTCTCGGCTCTGGCCGCGCACGCGGGTGCGTGGGGGGTACGGGTGCACGACGTGGGCGCGTCACTAGATGCGGTGTTGGTCGGACAGGCTTGGCGGAGCGGCCGTGCCCGAGGGTGATCGCATCACGCTGACGGGTCTGCGGGTCTTCGGCAGGCACGGTGTCTACGAGCACGAGAAACGGGACGGCCAGGAGTTCGTGGTCGATCTGACGGTGTGGCTCGACCTGTCGGCCGCGGCGAGTTCCGACGATCTCGGCGAGACTGTGAACTACGGCGAACTCGCGCAGCTGGCCGCCGACATCGTGGCGGGGCCGCCGTTCGATCTGATCGAGAGTGTGGCGGGCCGGATCGCCGACGAGGTCTTGCAGGACGAGCGGTTGTCCGCTGTCGAGGTGACGGTGCACAAGCCGTCCGCGCCGATCCCGTTGACGTTCGCCGATGTGGCCGTGACCGTGCGCAGGCAGCGCTGACGGGTCAAACACGTGGTGGGCGAGGTGTGGCGATGAGCAGGGCGGTGTTGTCCCTCGGGTCCAATCTGGGTGACCGGGCCGGTTATTTGCGTCTGGCCGTGGACGGGTTGCGGGACGTGCTGGTGGCCGTTTCGTCGGTGTACGAGACGAAACCGTGGGGCGTGACCGACCAACCGGACTTTTTCAACGCCGTCTGTCTCGTGGACGACCCTGCCCGCGACCACTGGGCGTGGCTGCGTACCGCGCAGGAGCTGGAGCGCAGGGCGGAGCGGGTCCGCGAGCGCCGTTGGGGTCCGCGCACACTCGACGTCGACGTGGTCACGGTGGACGCGGTGCGTTCCGACGACCCCGACCTGCTGTTGCCCCATCCCGGCGCGCACGAGCGCGCCACGGTGTTGATCCCGTGGCTGGAGATCGACCCCGACGCCGAGGTGCCGGGTCGTGGCAAGGCGGCCGACCTGCTCGCCGCGCTTCCCGAGGACGACCGCGAGGGCGTGCGTCTGCGTGCCGACGTGGCACTGTGACGTGCCCGCCTGCGGCACATGTGTGCTGCCGACGGTACGGCGGCTGCAAGGAGGCGAAACCCGAGCCGTGGGTGGTCCGGGCCATGCCACCCGGACCACCCACCGGACTACCGTGCCGATCTACTGCGCTGATCTACTGCGCCGAAGCGCGGAGGGCGTCGACGATCCACAGTGCCGCGGGCACGCGGGTGGGGATCGGCGGCCATCCGTTGATGATCGCCATCAGCTGCCAGTACCGCTCGCCACGGCGATCGGAGCCTTGAGCGATCCGGTCGGCCAGCGACCTACGCAGCTCGGGAGTGTCGGACTCGTCCTCTTCGAGGCTCGCGGCGACGATCTCGTCGGCGAGTGCCCTGCCTTGCGCCGAGTCCGGCAGCACACCGGAGTCGAGGGCCGCCTGCGCCCGCTGACTCCACGTGCACCAGTGTTCGGTCTGGGCCTTCGACAAAGCGTCGGTCGTGCCGCCGCTTCGTTCCCGTAGAGCGGCCTGCTGCTCACCCATTTCCCGAATCGTGCGGCGGAAATCGGTGTCCTGGACCAGTTCGACGAACTCGATCCACGCCTCCAGCTGTTCCGGTGTGGGGTCGTCGGGCAGCTCCGGTTTGGCCTCGCGCATTCGACCGTAGAATTCCGGGTCGATGTCGAGGCCCTCGGTGACCTCGTCCCAGAACTCGTCGACGAGACGCCTGCGCTCCTCGTCCGACATGGAAGCCAGTTTGTTCATCAGCCTCACCTCATCCGGTTCGGATTCTCGTTTCATCACCGCGCGGAGCACCGATCGTCGTAGCCGCAGCACGCGGATCTGCTCGTCGAGCACCTCCACGTGTTTGGCGGCGAGCTCGGGAATGCTCGCCACCTGCTTGAGCACGGCCTCGACCTCGGCGAGCCCGATCCCCAGTTCCCGCAGGGTCCGAACCAGTTCCAGCCTGGCCAGCGCCTGCGCGTCGTAGAGCCGGTAACCCGCGCGAGTGCGGCCGGTGGGTGGCAGTAGTCCCCTGTCGGAGTAGAACCGGATGGTCTTGACCGGTAGGCCGGTTCTTCTGGACAATTCTCCGATCGCGAACATGCTCACCCCCGTCACCGAGAACCCATGCTGAAGTCTCCAGCCGATGGAGAGTCAAACACGATTTCGTAGCCCTCGGTACGGTGTGAACATGCACTTCACGCGGGCAAGGGATCTGCTCGTCACCGGGGTGATCGGGTTCGGGTTGACGTTTCCCCTGTTCCGCTTCGCCTTCGGGGAACTGCCCAGTCTGCCCACGTTCGCCGGGGTGACGTTGCTGGTGCTCGCCGGCGTGGAACTGGTACTCGCGTTCACCGTTCGTTCGCGCATCCGTTCGCATCGGGTGGTGACCGGGCTCGGGATCGCGCGAGCGGTCGCGTTGGCCAAGGCGTCGTCGTTGTTGGGCGCGCTCATGGCCGGTGCGTGGCTCGGTGCACTGGTCTATCTGGCGCCACGTTCGAGCGAAATCGTCGCCGCCTCGGAGGACCTTCCGGCGGCGGTCGTGGGAGTCTGTTGTGCGGTGGCACTCGTCGGTGCTGCGCTGTGGTTGGAGCACTGTTGCCGCGCACCGGGCAACGGTGACCGCGGTGGTCGCGGTGACCGGAACCGTGGGTCGTCGACCGATTAGCGCACCGATCCCACCGTTCGAAGTACCGGAAAGGTCTCAGATGGATTACCGGAAGGTACGGTGTGGGCATGACTGGCGTGGGTGACGACTCGCGGAACCGCTCGGCCTCCAAACCCTGGTTGGCTGTCGGCTTCCTCCTCGCCATCGGTGCCACTCTCGCTCTGGTGCTCACCGACGACCTGCGTTGGGTCCGGCTCGCGGTCGTCGCCGCGCTGTGGGCGGCGTTGATCGGGGCGCTCATGGCCGCCAAGTACCGCAGGCAGGCGGCGCTGAGCGAGAAGTCGGCGACAAAAGCGCAACGGATCTACGAGCTCGAACTCGAGAAGGAGATCGCGGCTCGGCGGGAGCACGAGCTGGAGGTCGAGGCGGAGACCCGGCAGCGGGTCGAGGCGGAGACCCGCGACGAGCTGGAGTCGTTGCGCGAGGAACTGAAGACGCTGCGCGAGAACCTCCAGAACCTCTTCGGTGGCGAGGTGTTATGGGAGCGGGTGGCTTTGACCGCGCAGTCCACGCGTATGCGCAAGCTCGGTGAGGAGCCTCGCCTGGTCACGGTGGGCGAGGACGCGAACGGACATGCCGCGCAGATCACGGTGGGGGAAGACTCGGCCGAAGCACCCGACTCACCTACCGAGTTGATCGGCCGCATTCGCGATTCGGACGCCGAGCCGGTGGACGACGACGTCGAGGAATCCACCATGGCCCGCGCCGAACAGCCCCGCCGTCGTCGGCCCGGAGCGCCGCGCACACGTTTCGTCCCTCGCCCGTCGCGTCCGCCTGAGGACAGTAACCCCGGTCAGCAGCCTGTCGATCCCGCGAGCCGCAGGGTGCGGTCGAGGCCGGGCACGGCGATGGCTCGGGCCAGTGAGGCCGCGAGCAGGGCTCGGGCCGAGATGTCCCGGCCTCATCAGCGGCCGGTCGGCCGGCCGACCGGAAAGCCAGGTTCCGAGCCGTATGCGCCGTATCGTGCGCCCGGTAACACCGGTGACGCTCGCGGGGCCGCCGAACGTTCCCGTTCCGCCGTCGCCCCGGTGGAGGGCAGGACGGCCCAGTCCTCGAGCCACGATGGGGCGGACCACACGCAGCAGAGGCGTCGTCCTGCTGTCGAGGAAGCGCCGACGCGTACCCAGGTGCCCGTGGACGCCAGGACTGCCGTGACACCTCCCGTCGCGGGTGGGCGCAAACCCGCCGATGCCGTGCGGAACGTGCCGCCCGAGTCTTCCGCTGAGGCGACGTCTGCGACCGAACCCGTGGTCGAAGAAACGCTCGAAGCGGCGGTGGCCGACACCGGGTTGACGGCCGAATCCCGGCCCGAGCCGAACCCCACGTTGCCGCCGGAGATCAGGGCCGTGCAGAAGCCCGGGGGCCGTAGGCGCCGGGCCGAAGCCGACGGCGAGGACACGGTCACGGAGTCCCCGGCACCGTCCCAGTCCTCCGGTGGGAGGCGGTATCGCGACGACGACGAGGAACCCGCTTGGCTTTCGGGGGCGTCCTCGGGTGGTCGTCGCCGCGCGCCGGAAGCCGCGGAGTCGGAGTCGGACGACGAGTCGACCGGTTCTCACAGCAAGGGGCGCTCGGTGAGCGAACTGCTCGCCGCCTATGGCGGTGGCAACATCACGCCGCGCCGTCGTCGGCGCGCCGCGGATTGACGGTCCCGCGGGCTCCACTGCTCGGCGCGCATCCGGGGATTGCCGCTAAGGTGCCCGCGTGAAGGGAGCCACCGCCGACCGGACCGATCCGGCGACAACCACGCTTCGTAGGCATTCACCGCGGCGAGTGACCGTACTGGTGCCCGTGGCGGGCATCGTGGGGCTCGCGCTGTCCGGTCTGTTCGTCCTGGGGTTGGCCACCGTGCGGGTGGGCGCGCTCGCGGTGCTCGTCGGTGTGGTGGCCGCCGTGGTGCCGGTGCTGGTCGTGGTGGCGGCGTTTCTGTGGATCGACCGCTGGGAGCCGGAACCCGCCAAGTTGCTGCTCCTCACGTTCGCGTGGGGTGCCTGTGTCGCAACCCTGACGGCACTGTTGGTCAACGACACCGCGGCGGCTGTGGGCGACATGTTGTTGGGCGAGGGCAACGGCAGCAAGGTGAGCACCCTCGTATCCGCGCCTTTGGTGGAGGAGGCGATCAAGGCGGTGCCCGTCGTCGCGCTCATGTGGCGGCGCTCGCACGAGTTCGACGGCGTGGTCGACGGCATCGTGTACGCGGGGCTGAGCGCGGCGGGTTTCGCGTTCGTCGAGAACGTCTACTACTTCGGCCGCGCCTTCGTGGAACACGGTTTCGGGGACGGGACGACGGCGGGCGTGTTCGCGGCGTTCATTCTGCGCGGATTGCTGTCACCGTTCGCGCACCCACTGTTCACCGTGCTCATCGGCATCGGTGTCGGTCTGGTGGTGAGGTCGGATGGTCCGGGCGCGAAGATCGCGGTCCCCGCGGTCGCGTACGTCGGTGCGGTCCTGTTGCACACTTTGTGGAACGCGTCCGCCACGCTCGGCGGCGCCGACGTGTTCCTCAACATCTACTTCCTGATCATGGTCCCGATCTTCACCGCCGTGGTGTTGATCATGGCGTGGCAACGGCGCAGGGAGCAACGCATCATCGCCGCCGCGCTGCCGGGCATGGCGGAGGCGGGCTGGATCGCCCCGTCCGAGGTGCCGCTGCTGGCCGATCTCCGGGGTCGTCGCCAGTGGCGCAGGCAGGCGCGCAAGGAATCGGGTCGAGCGGCCGCGAAGGCCGTGGGCGATTATCAGGCGGCCGTGACCGAACTCGCGTTCGCGCGCCGCTGGGCCGACGACGGGGACGAACATTCGAGTCGTCACGCCGAGTTGCTCGCCGTTCTGCGGCGAACCCGCAACGACGCCGTCAGGCTCGCCAGCAGCACCGATGGGTGAAGCTTGTCACCTCGTGGGCGCGCTTCCGCCCGATGAGGACTAATCTCGCGCCATCGTCTGGTACCCGCGACCGCAGAGCGGGACTGGAACGAGTTTGGGAGTTTGTGCAATGAGCGTCCAGTGGGGCACGCGATGACCCGTCCCGCGCGGCTTGCCGTGGGTGTGGTGTCGGCAGGCCGGGTCGGGAGCGTGTTGGGCGCGGCACTCGCCCGCGCCGGTCACCCTGTCGTCGCCGCGTCCGGTGTGTCCGACGCGTCCGTACGAAGAGCCGAGCGGTTGTTGTCCGGCGTTCCCCTGTTGCCTCCCGACGAGGTGGTGGCGAGGGCTGATCTGGTGTTGCTCGCGTTGCCGGACGACGTTTTGGGCCCCATGGTGTCGGGGCTGGCTAACGCCGGTGTGTTCCGGGTGGGCCAGATCGTGGTGCACACGTGCGGGGCCTACGGCATCGAGGTGCTGCGGCCTGCCGTGGAGGCGGGGGCGCTGCCGTTGGCGTTGCACCCCGTGATGACGTTCACCGGAGCGCCCGAAGACCTCCAGCGTCTCGATTCGTGCACCATCGGTGTCACCGCCGCCGACGGGGACGAGGCCGCGTGGAACGTCGGTGAGGCGCTGACCATGGAGATGAGCGCCGAACCCGTGCGCATTCCCGAGCCGGCTCGGCCCCTCTACCATGCGTCGCTCGCTCACGGAGCGAACCACCTCGCGACTCTGGTCTCAGACTGTGTGGAATTGTTACGGCGCAACGGTGTCAGCGACCCGGAGCGCCTTCTCGCGCCGCTGCTGTCCGCCTCGCTCGACAACGCCTTGCGCCACGGTGACCGTGCGCTCACCGGGCCGGTCTCGCGAGGAGACACGGGCACCGTGCGGACTCACCTGCGGGTGTTGGCTGAGCACGCACCCGAGTTGAGGCCCGCATACACCGCGTTGGCCAGAAGGACGGCCGCGAGGGCGAGTGAGGCCGGACTTCTCGGGTCGGACGGCGCCGCCGAGATCACCGACCTGCTCGACGACGGACGTGAGGGCCAGTGACGACACCGAAGATCACACCTAAGTTCACCCGGGGCCGGGTGAACGTCTACCGCAAGCCGAGTGACGTGCACCAGGTCACCGCGGCTCTGCGCTCGGTCGGCCGCAATGTGGCGCTCGTGCCCACCATGGGCGCGCTGCACGCCGGGCACCAGGAGTTGTTGCGCCGGGCCAAACGCCTGCCGAACACGGTGGTCGCGGCCTCGATTTTCGTGAACCCGCTGCAGTTCGGGCAGGGCGAGGACTTCGGCGCCTATCCACGCACCCTCGACGCCGACCTCGAGGTGTTGGAGGAGGCGGGCGTCGAGATCGCGTTCACGCCGCAGACCGAGGACCTCTACGCCCCGGACGCGAGTGTCACCGTGCACCCGGGCCCGTTGGGCGATGAGTTGGAGGGCGCGTCGCGTCCCGGCCATTTCGCGGGCGTGCTCACGGTGGTGGCGAAGCTGTTCAACATCGTGCGCCCGCATTACGCACTGTTCGGCGAGAAGGACTACCAGCAGCTCGTGCTGATCAAGCGGATGGTGCGCGACCTGGACCTGGACGTGAGGGTCCTCGGTGTTCCGACGGTGCGCGAGTCCGATGGGTTGGCGTTGTCGTCCCGTAACGCCTACCTGTCCGCCGAGCAGCGGGAACTCGCGGTGGTGTTGTCGGCGGCACTCGTCGCGGGTGCCCATGCCGGTGCGCGCGGCGCGGAGGCGGTGCTCGACGCTGCCAGGAGCACACTCGCGGCGCGGCCCGAGGTTGAGGTCGATTACCTCGAACTCCGAAGCACCGAGCTGGGGCCACCACCCACCGACGGGGAGGCCCGACTGCTCGTGGCCGCCAGGATCGGCACCACGCGACTCATCGACAACGTCGGAGTCCTGCTCGGCGCGGCGGCCGAGCACGGTATCGGCCAGCAGTGAGGACGCAGGGGGAGGAGGAGATTCCGCCATGTATCGAACCATGCTGAAGTCCAAGATCCACCGGGCGACGGTGACGCAGGCGGACCTGCACTACGTCGGTTCGGTGACGGTGGATCGGACGCTGATGGAGGCGGCCGACCTGCTGCCCGGTGAACAGGTGACGATCGTGGACGTCACCAACGGCGCGCGGTTGGAGACGTATGTCATCGAGGGCGAACGGGACAGCGGTGTACTGGGGATCAACGGTGCGGCCGCGCACCTCGTCCACCCCGGGGACATCGTCATCCTGATTGCCTACGGGCAGATGGACTCGGCCGAGGCCGCGTTGTTCGAGCCTCGGATCGTGTTCGTCGACGGCGACAACCGCATCGTGAATCTCGGCGACGATCCCGCCGAGGTGCCTGACGGTTACGGCCTGGAAAGCGGGGCCAACACAGCGAACGGTGAAGGCACGAAGATGCGTGCGTTGCCGATGGCCGAGACGGCTGACGCCGCTCGCCTGGACGCGTTGTTGCACGCGGAGAAGTAGGTGCTGCTCACCGTCGACGTCGGCAACTCCAACATCGTTCTCGGCCTGTTCTTGGGCCGAGGGGAGAGTGCCTGCCTGGTGCGTGACTGGCGGATTCGGACGGACCCGCGCATGACGGCCGACGAACTCGCGCTCACCATGCGGGGGCTGCTCGGCCGGTCCGTCGACGAGGTCACCGGGATCAGTGCCTTGTCGACGGTGCCCACCGTGTTGCGGGAACTGCGGGTGATGGCGGACCGCTACTACCCGGGGGTACCGAAGATCATTGTGGAGCCCGGGGTGCGCACCGGTGTGCCGCTGCTGGTGGACAATCCGAAGGAGGTGGGCGGCGACCGCCTCGTCAACACCCTGGCCGCCCACCACCTGTACGACAAGGCCTGTGTGGTCGTCGATTTCGGCACGTCGACGACCGTGGACGCCATTTCGGCGAAGGGGGAGTTCCTGGGTGGCGCTTTCGCCCCGGGAATCGACATTTCGGTGGACGCGTTGGCTTCCCGTGCTGCTGCGCTGCGGAAGGTGGAGCTCGTTCCGCCTCGATCGGTGATCGGTAAAAACACCGTCGAGTGTCTGCAGTCGGGTATTTTGTACGGTTTCGCCGGACAGGTCGACGGGCTCGTCAGAAGAATCTCGCGAGAGTTGTCGGCGATCTCGGGTGGACCCGTGGAAGTGATCGCCACCGGTGGATCGGCTCCGCTTGTGTTGGGTGAGTCGGAAACCATCACAGAACACGTGCCACAGCTCACTCTGTTGGGACTGCGTCTCGTTTTTGAGAGGAACACGGGGCCGAGGCGGCACTCGCGGTCCTGAGCGGGTTGTTTCCTGTCGGTTCGTCCGTCGAAGGATTGTGTTCCTCTTGCTTAAGGCGCACTCGGGTGGCCGAGACAATCGGTGAAGTTGATTTGCGTTATTCTATGTGCGCGGGTAACAATATGCTCAGGCGAGGCTTTTGGCTCGGGCATGGGCACTACGTGATCTCACCACGGCTTCAGCAGGAGGAATAGGATGGCGCAGAAGGTCTTTGTCTCTCTCGTGGACGACCTCGACGGGTCGGAGGCGGATGAGACGATCGAGTTCGGTCTCGACGGCGTCAACTACGAGATCGATCTCTCCGCGGAAAATGCGGAAGAATTGCGCGACGCCCTCGCCCAGTACGTTGAGCATGCCCGCAGGTCTGGTGGCCGCAAGCGGCCGTCCAGCAGGGGCGCCGCGAAATCGCCGGCTCGCTCGGCCACTGTGGACCGCGAGCAGAACCAGGCGATTCGTGCGTGGGCCAGGAAGAACGGTTACGAAGTCTCGGATCGTGGACGTATCCCGTCGGAGATCGTCGAGGCTTACCACAGGCGAAACTGAAAGAAGCCGTATGTTGTGGCCTCTCGGGCGAGCTGCCCGAGAGGCCATTTTTTCGCGGTGGGACGGTTACTTTCCGCTGTCGTTCGGATAGCCCGGGTGGGTGTCGGCCGATGTGAAATCGAGGCGAAATGATTCCGTCGTGGTGGCCGGGGGCGTTGGGTTCGATGATGTTCTTGGGTCGGTGGGCGTGGGTGATCTGTTTCGATTCCGTTTCGGTGTGGGGTGGAACAGCCGTTGTGGTGGGGAGCGGTCCGGCTTTTTTCGTTCGGTGGGGTAATCGGGGTGAGTCATTGCGGCGCGATAGGGCATTAGTGTATCCGGCCGGTTTCGCTGAGTAGTC
>NZ_DAHVQP010000025.1:0-59392 GCF_027317685.1 Saccharomonospora sp. | reverse complement strand
CCGGGCAGGACCAGTGCGTGTCATTTCGCGGAGGAGGTGCTCACTCATGGCGAAGCCGTCGGAAACACCCGTGCTTGAGCTCGTCGATCTGGTGGCCGGGTACCGGTCACGGCAGGGCCTGTTGGGGCGGCGACGGGACGTCCACGCCGTCGCCGGGGTGTCCTTGTCGGTACACGCCGGGGAGACGGTGTGCCTGGTGGGCGAATCGGGCTGCGGTAAGTCCACAGTGGCTCGATCGGTCGTCGGCCTGTTGGAACCGCTGTCCGGTCAGGTGCACTTCGACGGTCGTGACGTTCGAGAGCTTTCCCGCTCCGAGCGCAAGGACCTACGGCGTCAAGTGCAGTTGGTGTTTCAGGACCCGTATGCGTCGTTGAACCCGACGATGACGGTGTACGAGCTGCTCAGTGAGGCGTGGCGGATCCATCCCGGCATCGTCGAACGCGACGACTGGGACGCCGAGGTGGCCTCACTCCTGGAACGCGTCGGCCTCAACCCGAGCCATGCGAACCGCTATCCGCACCAGTTCTCGGGGGGACAACGGCAGCGTATCTCCATCGCCAGAGCGTTGTCGGTGCGTCCTCGACTCATCGTCTGCGACGAGGCGGTGTCGGCTCTCGACGTGTCGATCCAGGCTCAGATCCTCGCCCTGCTCAAACAGTTGCAGGAGGAGCTGGGGGTCGCGTACCTGTTCATCACACACGACCTCGGAGTGGTGCGGCACATTGCCGATCGGGTCGCCGTCATGCATCTCGGCACGATCGTGGAGACCGGGGAGACCGAGCAGATCTACGAACATCCCGCCCATCCCTACACGCGGGCGTTGCTGTCGGCGGCTCCGAGCGTGGAGGACTGGCAGGAGGACGTCGACAGCGAGATCGTGCTCGCCGGCGACGTGCCCTCACCGCTCGATCCACCTCGCGGTTGCCGCTTCCACACCCGGTGTTGGAAAGCAACGGATCAGTGCCGGGCGGACGAGCCGACGCTCGCCCACCGTGGCACCGATCATCCCGTGGCCTGCCACTACCCGGAGGAACGACACCGCGTCAGCGTCGGGGTGGTCTAGTCCACAGCAGCGTCCACCATCGTGGCATAGGCGATGACGTTGTCGTGGTAGCTCTGCACCGTGCGGTTGAAGGAACCGCCGCAGGTAATCATTCGTAGTTCCGCACCGTCGGTGTTACCGTACACCTTCTCGGTGGGGAACGCGTCCTTCGGATACTGCTCGACCTCGGTGACCCGGAACAGCACAGTGCTCCCGTCTGCACGATCCACGACCACGTCGGCGCCCGCCTCAAGATTGCGCAGATCGAAGAAGACGCCTTTCTGGTTCTGCCAGTCGACGTGCGCGGCCAGCACCGACGGGCCGCGTTCACCGGGTGTCGGAGATTCCTCGTACCACCCCACCGTTTCCGCGCCTTCGGGCACTTCCATGGTGTTGTCCGGCTCCAACCCCAGGCCGACGAAGGTACCGGTGTCCACCCCGATGTCCGGGATGCGCAGCCGCACCGGCGGAGAAGCCGACAGCGCGGCCTGAACATCGGCGTTGGCGCTGACCTGTTGCTCCCCGGCCTCGGCGTATCCGGCGATCGTGTCCTGTGGACCGCCGCAACCGGTGATCAGCAGGAAGGCCAACGCTGCCAGCCCCGCCAGCCGACGAACGGACAGGCGGGGATGGCGCAGCGTCGCGTCACGCATGGTGGGTCGTCTCAGAGCAGAGCTGCCAGCGAGCCGTCACCGGTCTCAACACCACCGTGCGGCTTCTTGTGCACCTGGTGCTTGTGGTGGTGCTTGTGCTTGTGGTCGTGGTGGTGCTTGTGGTCGTGGTGGTGCTTGTGCTTGTGGTGGTGCTTGTGCTCGTGCTCGTGGTCCTTGCCGTGACCCTTGTCGTGGTCCTTGCCGTGGTCCTTGCCGTGGTCCTTGCCGTGGTCCTTGTCGTAATCCTTGTCGTAGTCCTTGTCGTAGTCCTCGTCGCTGCTGGAGAACTGGTACTCGGCGCACTCCATGCCGGAGGACGACCACGAGGACGTGGAGCCGCATTCCTCGCTGGTGGAGGCATTGGTCGTGCCAGAGATACCCAACGCAGCGCCGACCACGATGGCGCCGACGACAGCCCCTTTACGGATTGCCATGGTGAATTTTCTCCTTGGAGTACTGGATGTCGATCACACAAGGCGCGACAGAAAACACTCTCCGCACCCGTGTGAATACAGTGTGCGCAGATTCCAAGATCGGCAATCCTGCTCGCTGTCCGAAACATCCGGATGAGTGACGACACGCTGACAGCGCGCACACCACTGTCCACTATCCACTGTCTGTTACGGCGACTCTACGAAGAGCCTTTTCGGAGGAAGGAAAGACAGGGTTGAACCGCCTTCCGCCCGGGTATGTCCCGACAGGATGTCGATGGAGATGTTTACTGTGCACACGCTGGCGGAGCTGGCCCATCTCACCCGGACCCGGGAGTCAGCCCGGGAGTCGCTGTATCTGCGTTACTCCCCCGGACCCGAGTCGGATGCCGAGTACTCCAGCACCGACCACGAGAGCGAACTCGTGATGCCCGGGGTCTCGGTCAATCCTCTCGCGGCACCTCGATGGTGGACACTGCCACTGGAGGACTGGCTCGCCCGCCGCGTGTGCCAGTATCTACGCAAAATCGACGAAGGCGCGCGGCCGTGGCTGCTGACAGGACGCCAAGTGGACTTCGGCCCTGACAACGAGCCGCTACTGGTGGACATCACGCCGATCGCGTGGATCTCTCCCGAACTCGTGGACGAGGCCCGAGAACGCTACGCCACCCGTCTCCACGCCGGTGCGGCAACACGTCAGGACCGGCAAAAAACACAAGGCAACTCGACGCCGCAATCCGAGTAGCGTGTCCGCAGCCTGCGTAGTCGTGTCCGCAAGTTGTGTAGTCTCAGCGTCCGAGTTCGGCCAGTAGCTCACGCACGGCCGCACGTCCAGCACGATTCGCCCCCACGGTGCTCGCCGACGGGCCGTATCCCACAAGATGCAGCCGCGGCTCGGTCGCGACCCGCGTGCCGTCCATGCGGATACCGCCACCCGGGCCACGCAGGCGCAGGGGTGCGAGATGGTCGAGCACCGCGCGGAAGCCGGTCGCCCACAGGATCACGTCGGCATGCTGCTCACGACCGTCCGCCCACCGAACGCCGTGAGGTGTGATGCGCTCGAACATCGGCTGCCGCTTCAGCGCTCCGGACGCCCGCGCCTCCAGCACCTCGGGGGTGAGCGTCAGTCCCGTCACACTGACCACGCTTTCCGGCGGCTTTCCCTCTCGCACCCGGCGCTCGACCTCGGCCACGGCCGCACGCCCGTGTTCGGGAGTGAACTCGCCCTCGTGGAACACCGGCGGGCGCCGAGTCACCCACGTCGTCCCCTCGGTGACCTCCGCGATCTCGGCGAGCAGCTGCACCGCCGACGTGCCACCGCCCACCACGACGACGTGTCTGCCCGTGAACGGCGCCGGCCCGGTGTAGTCGGCGGTGTGCAGCTGTCTGCCCCGGAACGTGTCCCGGCCGGGGTAGTAGGGCCAGAACGGCTTGTCCCACGTACCCGTCGCATTGACGATCCCGCGCGCGAACCACGTCTCCCCCGGCGTGTCCACCAGAAACCGGCCGTCGGAAAGCCGCCGCACGCTGCGCACCGTCACGGGCCGCCGCACCGGCAGGTCGAATGTCCGCTCGTAATGCTCGAAGTAGGCGGTCATCACCTCGGCCGCCGACCGCGTCTCCTCGCCCGCCTCCGAAACGTCGGCCAGACGCAGACCAGGTAGGTCGTGCACGCCATGGACTCGACTCATCCGCAACGTCGGCCACCTGTGCTGCCACGCACCACCCGGACGCTTGCCGTGGTCGAGAACCACGAATCCCTTCTCCCCACGCAGGCCCGCACGGCGCAGGAAATAGGCGGCGGACAGCCCGGCCTGTCCCGCGCCGATGACGACGACATCCGTTTCGTGAGCAGCCCGCATACCGAGTGCAACGTCGCCGGGGAGCTCCGGCTTCCCGAAGCTCCCCGGCACTCACGCGTCGACTCGAAAATCAGCCGCGACGCCGCAATATCCTCCTGACGGCGAGGAAGGCGAACAACGCCGCCAAGCCCGCCAGAGCAGGCGCGAGACGTTTGGCCAACGAGGGCCCCGCGTAGTCGAACAGGTCGATCGCCTCGGCCTCCCTCGGCGGCGTGGTCGACGCCGAGGGCTTGACGCTCTCCAACTTCGGCTTCTGGGGCTGCTCCGCCCTGGCGGTCGAGTTCTCGGCGGCCTTCTCGGCGGGCTTGTCAGCGGTCTTCTCGGCAGTGCCCGTCTTCGCGGTGCCCGCCGCGCTCGCGGATCGAGTCGACGCCGTGCTCTGTTTCTGCGCAGCGCCTTCCGAGGACTCCGTCGCACCGGCCGAGCCCTGCGCGCCCGCCGCTGCATCCTTCTTGTCCTTCTTGTCCGTGGAATCCGTGGAGCTCGCCGCGCCGAGCATGTCGGCGAGATTCGCGGCGAAGTTGTCGAGGATCTTACCTCCGACCTCGGAGATCATGCCCCTGCCGAACTGGGCGGGCTTACCGGTGACGTTGAGGTCGGTGGCCACCGCTCCCTTGGTGGAGGCGCCCTCGGCCGTGAGGGTCACAGTGACGGTGGCGGCTGCCGTTCCGGCTCCACGGGCGTCCTTACCGGATGCCTTGATGACGATCTTCCGTTCCTCGGCGTTCTTCTCCAGGAACTCACCCGATCCCTTGTACAGCAGGGAAACCGGCCCGAGCTTGACCTTCACCGTGCCCTTGAACTTGTCTCCCTCCACGGAGGTGAGGGTGGCTCCGGGCATGCAGGGCGCGACCCTCTCCGGGTCGAGCACCGCCTGCCACACCTCGTCGATGGGCGCCGGAACGGTGAATTCGTGGTCGAGCCGCACGGGCCGACCTCCTTCCTTAAGTCTTTCGTGTGCCTCTCAGCCTTGCTGGCAAGGCCGTCCCCGAGGCCACTGTAACCCGGTGGTCGTTACCGAATGTGGCCTCGGGGACACGGCTGTGACATTGTCGTGGTCAGCCCGCGACCGCCGTGGAGACAGCTCTGTTGGTGAGTACCCGGGCGAGATGCTGTCGATACTCCACGTCGGCGTTGCCGTCCGCGGTCGGGCTCGTGCCCTCGGCGGCGCGTTCGGCCGCGGCCCGGATCGCCTCGGCCGTGGCTGGTTGTCCGACGAGCGCTTCCTCGACCGCTCGGGCCCGCACCGGAACGGAGGCCATATTGGTCAGTCCGACCCTAGCCTCGGCGATGGTGCCGGCCTCCGTGCGCACCGTGGTCGCGACACCGACGATCGACCACGCCTGCGCCACACGATTGAACTTCTCGTAGTGCGCGCGCCACCCGGTGAACTTCGGAACCCGCACCTCGGTGAGGATTTCGTTCGGCTGCATCGCGGTGGTGAAGAAATCGTCGAAGAACTCCACCGCGGGCACCCTGCGCACGCCGTCCATGCCGTGCAGGACCATCTCCGCGTCCAACGCGAGAGCGGGTGCCAGCAGGTCACCCGCCGGATCGGCGTGCGCGATGGACCCGCCGAAAGTCCCCCGGTGCCGTATCTGGGGATCGGCCACCGTGGCGGTCGCCTTGGCGAGCAGCTCCGCGTGGTCGGCGATCAGGGGGTCGCGTTGGATGTCGTGGTGAGTGGTCATCGAGCCGATGACGATAGCGTCGCCGTCGTCGCGTACCCCGCGTAGCTCGCTGATCCGGTTGAGGTCGATCAGCGTGGTCGGGGCCGCCATCCGCAGGCGCAACACCGGCAGCAGGCTCTGCCCTCCGGCGATCACCTTCGCGTCTTCCCCCGCGTCGGTGAGCACACGCACAGCTTCCCCCACAGTGGAAGGAACTACGTAATCGAAGGGAGCCGGGATCACTGCGTACCTCCGTGTTCGGCGTCGATCGATCCGAGGCCGCCACCGGCCTCGTTGCCCAGGCCACCGGCTGCCTTCTCACCGGTGTGGATGGCCCGCCACACCCGCATCGGTGTGCACGGCATCTCGATGTCGTTCACTCCGAAGTGGCGTACGGCGTCCACGACGGCGTTCACGACGGCGGGAGTGGAGGCGATGGTGCCCGCCTCCCCGACGCCCTTGACACCGAGTGGGTTGGTGGTGGACGGCGTCTCGGTGCGGTCGGTGATGAACGACGGGAGATCGGCCGCCGACGGCAGCAGGTAGTCGGCGAACGTCCCGGCCAGCAGAGTGCCGCTCTCGTCGAACACCGCCTCCTCGAACAGGGCTTGTGCGATGCCCTGCGCCAGTCCACCGTGTATCTGTCCTTCGACGATGAGCGGGTTCACCACCTCGCCCACGTCGTCGACACACACGTACGAGCGGATCTTCACGCCACCGGTCTCGGTGTCCACCTCCACCGCACACAGATGTGTGCCGTGCGGGTAGGAGAAGTTCTCCGGATCGAACGTGGCCTCCGAGTCCAGCGACGGCTCCATCCCGTCGGGCAGGTCGTGCGCCATGAACGCGGCGAACGCGATGTCCTTGATGTTCGTGGACCGATCGGTGCCCTTGACCTTGAAGGCACCACTGGAGAACTCGACGTCGTCCTCGGAGCACTCCATCATGTGCGCGGCGATCTTGCGGGCCTTGTCGACCACCTTCTCCGCGGCCTTCACCACCGCGATACCGCCGACCACGAGCGAGCGGGACCCGTACGTGTCGAGCCCCTTGTGCGACGACTGGGTGTCGCCGTGCAGGACCTCGACGTCCTCGAACGGCACACCGAGCTGGTCGGCGACGATCTGGCTCCATGCCGTCTCGTGGCCCTGCCCGTGCGCCGACGAACCCGTGACGACCTCGACCTTGCCCGTGGGCAACATGCGGATGGCCGCGTGCTCCCAACCGCCCGCCCCGTAGTCGAGCGAGCCCAGCACCCTCGACGGCGCCAGCCCGCACATCTCCGTGAACGTCGAGATGCCGATGCCGAGCTGCACCACGTCTCCACGTTCCCGGCGTTCCCGCTGTTCTCGGCGCAGGCCCTCGTAGTCGAACAGCTCCATGGCCTTCTCGGTGGCGACCTCGTAGTTGCCCGAGTCGTAGGTCAGCGTCGCCACCGTGGTGTACGGGAACTCGTCGTGGGCGATCCAGTTCTTTTTCCGCAGCTCCATCGGCTCCATGCCGATCTCGACCGCGAGCTCGTCCATGATGCGTTCGATGGCGTACGTGGCCTCCGGCCTGCCCGCGCCGCGATACGCGTCGGTCACCATGGTGTTGGTGAAGACGTTCGTGCACGTGAAGTGGTAGGCCGGGAACTTGTAGATCGAGTTGAACATGAACGCGCCGAGGATCGGCACGCCCGGCCCGACGAGACCGAGATAGGCGCCCATGTCGGCGAGCAGTTCCACCTTCAGTCCCGTGACGGTGCCGTCCCGGGTCGCGCAGATGGTGATGTCCTGCACCTGGTCGCGTCCGTGGTGAGCGGCGGCCATCGACTCCGACCGCGACTCGGTCCACTTCACCGGCCTGCCGAGCCGACGGGCCACCAACAGGGCGATGAACTCCTCCGGGATGACCGCCAGCTTGCCGCCGAAACCGCCGCCGACATCGGGTGCGATGACCCGCAGCTGGTGCTCCGGGATCCCCAGCGTGAGAGCGGACATGGTCTTGAGGATGTGCGGCACTTGCGTGGCCGACCACATAGTCAGTTGCGCCGCGGTCGGGTCCACCACCACCGAACGCGGTTCCATGAACGCCGGGATCAGCCGCTGCTGCCGGAACCGGCGCCTTAACACCACCTCCGAGTCGGCGATGGCCTGCTCGACGTCACCGCCCGAACCCGCCTCGGCGGAGTCAAACGTCCACACCGCACTGCGGTTGGTGCCGAGTTCCTCGTGTACCAGCGGAGCACCGTCGGCCAGCGCGTTCTCCAGGCCCAGCACCACGGGCAGCTCGTCGTACTCGACGTCGATCTCGGACAGCGCGTCCTCGGCCGCCTCGGGACTGCGGGCGACGACGACGGCGACCCCTTCCCCCGCGTAGTTGACCGTGCCCTGGGCGAGGACCGGCCTGCGCGGCCACTTCATGTCCGGCGTGATGGGCCAAGCACACGGCATGCCGATGGCGCCTTCGGGGTCGAGGTCGTCGGCCGTGTAGACGTCGAGCACGCCCGGCACCTGCTTCGCCGCCGACGTGTCGATGCTCGTGATCCGCGCGTGCGCGACGGGGCTGCGCAGCACCGCGAGGTGCAACATTCCGGGCAACGTGAGGTTGTCGGTCCAGCGGGTGCGGCCGGTGATCAGGCGCGCGTCCTCCTTGCGCCGACGGGCTTTGCCGATCTCCGGTTCCATCGTGGAGGTCATCACTGAACACCTCCGCCCATGCCCTGCGCCGCCGCGGTCCCCGTCGTCTCACCGGCTTGTTCAATCTCCGGCCCCGCGCCGGGGCGCATGTGCTCGGCCGCGTCCTGTACCGCACGGACGATGTTCTGGTATCCGGTGCAGCGGCAGAGATTGCCCTCCAGCCCCTCGCGAACGGCCTGCTCGTCCGGATCGGGATTCTCGGACAGCAGGTCGAGCGACTGCATGATCATTCCGGGAGTGCAGAAGCCGCACTGCAACGCGTGGTGCTCCTCGAACGCCTTCTGCACCGGGTGCAGTTCGCCGTCGCGCGCGATCCCTTCGATCGTGGTGATCTCGCCGCTGTCGGCCTGTACCGCGAGCACCGAGCAGGACTTCACGCTCTGCCCGTTGAGGTGCACGGTGCAGGCACCGCAGTTACTGGTGTCGCACCCCACCACGGTGCCGACCTTGCCGAGCTGATTGCGCAGGTAGTGCACGAGCAGTGTGCGTGGCTCGACCTCGTCGGTGTAGCGGGTTCCGTCAACTGTGACGGTGATGCGCATTGGGCCTCCTGTGCTGGCTCGACCCGCGGGGGCGGGCCGTGTGGAACGGCCGTGACCGATCACCGGGTCAGTGATCGTCCTCACAGGCAACCCTGCTACGTCCGCGCTGTGACGACAACCCCTGCGGCCCCCGATCCCCGCGGCTTCCCCTCGATCGAGGCCCGACTTTCCAATGAAGCGACAAAATAGGCGTTTCAGCTCACCGGAATGGGTGATACGGAGGCCGTGTCATACCCACGTCGCACCCACGTCGTACCCACGTCGCACCCACAGACCGAGCAGCGACGACCACCCGCGCTACCTCCACAGGCCGGCCGTATCACTCACCGTGGATACGGCCGTCGAGATCGGACAGCCGACGCCCACTGCCTCCCCACCGCTGCGCGATGATCTCAGCCGCGATGGACACGGCGGTCTCCTCCGGCGTCCGGGCACCCAGGTCGAGCCCGATCGGGGAGGCGAGCCGTTCGATCTCCGCCTCGGTCATACCGGCCTCCCTCAACCGCCGTAAGCGGTCCTCATGGGTGCGTCGGGAACCCATCGCACCGACATAGGCGACATCCAGGCGAAGCGCCACCTCCAACACCGGAACGTCGAACTTCGGATCGTGGGTGAGCACGGCGACGACGGTTCTGGGGCCGATCCGGCCCGCCTCGACCTCCGCCTGCAGATAGCGGTGTGGCCAGTCCACGACCACCTCGTGGGCCTCGGGGAACCGCGCCCTCGTCGCGAACACGGGCCGCGCGTCGCACACCGTGACCTCGTAACCGAGGTAGGCGCCCATCCTCGCCATCGCGGCGGCGAAGTCGATCGCGCCGAACACCAGCATCCGCGGAGGCGGCTCGAACGAGTTCACGAACACCGCCATGCCCTCACCGCGACGCTGCCCCTCCGGCCCGTAGTGCAACGTGTCCGACCGGCCCCCGGCCAGCAGTCCGCGGGCGTCGTCGGCCACCGCGTCGTCGACACGCTGCGAGCCGAGACCTCCTAGGACCCGGTCCGGCCACACCAGCATGCGCCTGCCGACCAACTCGGGCTCCGAGTGCTCGACGACCGTGGCGACGGCTACCGGCCTGCCCTCGCGCACGGAGGCGACCAGCTCGGGCAGCTCGGGCATGGACTCCCGGTCCACGTACTCGACGAAGATGTCGATGATGCCTCCGCAGGTGAGCCCCACGGCGAAGGCGTCGTCGTCACTCACGCCATAGCGCTGCAGCACCGGGGTCCGCGACTCCACCACCTGCTGCGCCAGCTCGTACACCGCGCCCTCGACACAGCCGCCGGACACGCTGCCGACCGCGCTGCCGTCGGCCCCCACCAACATCGCGGCGCCCGGGGCGCGAGGAGCCGACGAGAAGGTGGCCACCACGGTCCCGAGCCCCACCGTCTCACCCGCCGACCAGCGACGATGCAACTCGTCCAGCACGTCATGCATGAGCGATCTCCCTCAGCAGTCGTTCCAACGTGGCCAGACTGTGCCCCGCGAGCAGTCGGTCCACATGAGGCAGTACGGCCGCGATGCCGGACTGTACGGGCTCATAACCCGCGTGTCCCGCGTGCGGATTGACCCAGAACACCCGGTGGGCGAGGCGCCGCAACCGCTCCGCCTGGTCGCCGAGCAGGCTCGCGTCACCACGCTCCCAACCGTCGGAGAAGATCACCACGGTGGCGCGTCGGGCCATGCCCCGCTGCCCCCAGCGGTCGAGGAAAACCCGCAGCGTCTCTCCCAACCGCGTGCCACCGGCGAAATCGGCCACCGCCCCACCCGCATCGAGCATCGCCCGTTCGGGATCACGTTGCCGCAGTTGGCGGGTCACCCGGGTCAGCCGGGTGCCGAGGGTGAACACCTCCACGTCCGACGGTGCGCTGCGCACCACGACGTGGGCAAACCGCAACAACGAGTCCGCGTACGGCTTCATCGACCCGGACACGTCGACCAACAACACGGCCTTACGCGGCCGGGTGCGGCGGCGGGAACGAACCAGCCGACTCGGCTCCCCACCGTCGACCAGCATTGCCCGCAACGTGCGACGCGCGTCGAGCCGGCCACGCCGGGCGGAGCGATACCGCAACGAAGGGCGGGTAGCGGGCACCGGACGCAGTGTGGTCATCAGCTCCCGAAGATGCCGACGTTCGGCCGGGGTGAGCTCGGCGAGGTCACGGTCGCGCAGGGTCTCGACGTCGCTGGCGGCCACACTGAGCCGCTCATCGTCACCGGTGCCCTCCCCCGTGGCCGACTCGGGCACCAAAGCGGCGATCCGGGGCTGGGTGGGCACGGACACGGCGTTGCGCTGCCGCACCGGCGCCTTGCCGGAGAACCAAGCGGCGAATGCCTCGTCGTAACGCGGCAGGTCATCGGGTTCCGAGCACAGCGCGAGCCTGCCCGCCCAGTACAGCTGCCGTGGATCACCGATGTCCACATGCTCGACCGCGGCGAGATAGGCCTGCACGCGGTGCGCGTCGCAGCGCAGTCCGGCCGCCCGCAACGCGGCGGCGAAACCGACGAGGCCGGGCAGGGCGTCGACCCGGGCTGGCGTGCTCATGCCCTCATTGTGCGCCCTGGACCGGCGTCTCGGGAACCATGATCGAATTTGAGCAGGTCACGCGCAGGTCAGCCGAGCAACGAGTCCAGGGTGGCCCGCACACGGTCGAGATCCTCGCTGTACTTGAGCACCGCGCCGAGTGTGGAGGCCGCGGACGCGGCGTCCAGTTCGCTCCTGCCCAGTGCGGTCAACGCCTGCGCCCAGTCCAGTGCCTCCGCCACGCCGGGCGGTTTGAGCAGTTCCAGTGAACGCAACCGCTGCACGGTCTCGGCGATCTGGCGGGCCAGTCGCTCGTCGAGGCCGGGAATCCGACGACGCAGGATCGCCACCTCGCGTTCGAGGCTCGGATGCTCCACCCAGTGGTAGAGGCAGCGGCGCTTGAGAGCGTCGTGGACCTCCCGCGTGCGGTTGGAGGTGAGCACCACCAGCGGCGGTGTCTCGGCCCGCACCTCGCCGTACTCGGGGATGGTCACGGCGTTCTCGTCCAGCAACTGCAGCAAGAACGCCTCGAACTCGTCGTCGGCGCGGTCGAGTTCGTCGACCAACAGCACGCAGGGAGCCGACACCAAGGCCCGCAGCAGCGGCCGCACCAGCAGGAACCGTTCGGTGTAGAGCGACTGCTCGGCGGTGTCCACGGACAACCGTCCGCCCTCGGCCGCCTCCAGCGCCCGCAGATGCAGCAGCTGCCGAGGAAAGTCCCACTCGTACAGTGCCTGTCCCGCGTCGATCCCCTCGTGGCACTGCAACCGGATCAACGGCAGCTCCAACGCCTCCGCGAGGGCGACGGCGAGCGAAGTCTTACCGGTACCGGGCTCTCCCTCGCAGAACAACGGCCGTTGCATACGCAACGACAGGAACGCGGCCGTGGCGACACCCGTGTCCGCGAGATACCCGGTGCGTTCGAGGAGACCGGCGAGTTCGTCGGGGGATTCCGGTGACGTGAACGGCCTCGGGGAGCCCGCCGAGCCGTCGAACGCGGTGTTCTCAGTGTTCTCAGCGTTTTCAGCGCTGCTTCCGGTACTGCTTCCAGTGCTGTCGGCTGTCACCCGCCCGAGCCTACTGGTCATCTCCCGAAACGGTATCCGCCATGACCGTCGCGACACCTCACGAGGACCGCCTGCCCCGGTGTCCGGCGAGGCCCACCACGGTGTCGCCCCACGGTAAGTCAGGGCCGGGTCTCGTCGGACAGGTCGGCGGGCGAGTCGATATCGGTGCCCACGGAAAGGTCGCCGCACTCCACCACGCGCAGGTCGTCCCGACCCCGCAACCACTCCCGTGCTCCCTGGTCGCCGTGGGCGGCGTCGGCGATGTCGTTCCACCACCGGCGTCCGAACAGCACCGGATGCCCCACCACCCCGTCGTATCCGGCACGAGCCACGACGTCGGGAGTGACCAGCTCGCGTAGGCGAGTCACCACATCGGCCCCGACACTCGGTAGATCGACGAGATGCACGAGCACCGCGTCGGGCAGCGGGGCGAGGTCGGTGAGCGTGCGCAGTCCCGCCCGCAGTGACGCGCTCATCCCCTCCTCCCAGTCCTGCGCGTACACCGTGATGACACGGCCCGGCAGCAGAGTGCGGACGTCACCGGCCCGCGCGCCCAGCACCACGATGATCGGATCGCAGCCGCCCTGGGCCAACACCCGCACCGCCCGGGTCACCAACGCCTCGCCACCGACCTCGACGAGCGCCTTCGGCCTGCCGAACCGCCTCCCGGCCCCGGCGGCCAACAACATGCCCGCGGCGTTCATGACACCCGTGCCGCGGGTGCTACGGCCAGATCGGCCTCGATGCGAGCGGCTGTCGCCAACAACGGCGGCACCAGATCGGTACGCACCGACTCGGGTGTCGTACGGCTGGCGTGTGTAGAGATGTTCACAGCGGCCACCACCTTGCCGGATCTGTCGCGGATGGGAGCGGCCACCGACCGCAGTCCCTCCTCCAACTCCTGGTCGACCAACGCCCACCCCTGTGCTCGCACGGCCTCGAGTTCGGCCCGCAGCTTTTCGGCCGAGGTGATCGTGTGATCGGTGAGCGGGTCGAACGTCACGTCACGCAGCTGGTCGGCGAGCGCGTCCTCGTCCAGGCCTGCGAGCAACACGCGGCCCATCGAGGTGGCGTGGGCGGGGAAGCGGGTGCCCACGTTGATGCTCACGGTCATGATGCGCGACACCGCCACCCTGGCGACGTAGACGATGTCGGTGCCGTCGAGCACCGAGACCGAACAGGACTCGTGCACCTCCGCCGACAGCCGCTCCAAATGCGGCTGCACCACCTCGGGCAGCGACAGGCTCGACAGATACGCGTACCCCAGTTCGAGGACCTTGGCGGTGAGGCTGAAGTATTTGCCGTCGAACCGGACGTAGCCGAGGTCGGCCAGGGTCAGCAGGAACCGGCGCGCCGCGGCCCGCGTCAACCCCGTCGCTTTCGCGACGTCGCTGAGGGTGAGCTGTGGTGCGCCCGCGCCGAACGCCTTGATCACCGCCAGCCCGCGTTCGAGGGACTGCACGTGATGCGCGGCCCGCCCGCTGCCTGCTTCCATGACCGTTCAACCTATCCGTTCGCCGTCCCCGTCAGAGTTCCCCCATCTCGGACAGTGTCCGCTGGGCGATGGCGAACGCCTCGTTGGCCGCGGGCACCCCCGCGTACACGCCCGTGTGCAGAAGTACCTCGGCGATCTCGGCCGGGGTGAGGCCGTTGCCGATGGCGGCGCGGACATGCATCGCGAGTTCGTTCCAACTGCGTTGCGCGGTCAGCACCGCGAGGGTCAGGCAACTGCGGGTCTTGCGGTCCAGCCCGTCTCGGGTCCACACCGAACCCCACGCGGCCCGGGTGATGTAGTCCTGGAACGGCTGGGTGAACTCGGTGGTCGAGGCGATAGCCCGGTCCACGTGCTCATCGCCGAGCACCTGCCGACGGACCCGCATGCCCGCCTCGTAGGTGTCGTCGAGTCGGCTGCCCTGGGCCTTCCGGGTGTGCTGGTGGTCCTGGGAGCTCTCAGCCACGCGCCTCGCCTCCGTCCGCCTTCAGGTGTTCGATGATGAGTTCGGTGAATCGCTCCGGCTGCTCGACGTTGCCGAGGTGGGCGGCGTCAGGGACCACCTCGAATCGGGCACCGGGAATCCCCTCGACGAGAGGTCGCCCGTGTTCGTCGGGCGGAGTGGCCGGATCGTCGGCACCCGCGATCACCAACGTCGGCGTGTCGATCGTGGACAGCGTTCCTCGCAGGTCCATCGAACCGATCACCGCACAGCACGCCGCATACCCCCGCGCCGGGACCGAGGCGGTCATGTGGTGATACTCGCGCACCAGCCGCGGGTTCGCCGCCCTCCACGCGGCGGTGAACCAGCGTTCGACGCTGCCGTCCGCGATCTCGGTCATGCCCCGGGTCATGGCGGTGCGCGCCCGCTGCTCCCACATATCGGGCGTGCCGAGCTTCGCCGACGTGCAGCACGCCACCAGTCGGCGCACCCGCTCGGGACGGTGGGCGGCCAACCACAGACCGGTCATCCCTCCAAGCGACAGCCCGACCACGTGGGCGCGGTCGACGCCGAGCTCGTCCAGCAGCTCGACGACGTCACCCCCGAGATCGTCGAGAACGCACGGCGCGTCCGGCACCGGAGTCCCGCCGTGGCCTCGGTGGTCGTAGCGCACGACCCGGAAACCCGCCGAGGTCAACGGCCCCACCTGCGGGTTCCACATATCGAGGGTGCTGCCGAGCGATCCCGACAACACGACGACCTCGCCGTCCTCGGGACCGTCGACCACGTGATTCACCCGCACGGTTCCTCCTGCCGTCCCCGGTATTCCTCGAGTGCTCGTTCCACGAACACAGGCGCGGCGCCCAGATAGCCGGCCGGGTCGAGCAGCTGGTCGATGCGTTCCCGCGACAGGTGCGCTCCGACCAGCGGATCGTCGGCGAGCACCTTCGCCAGAGAAGCGCCCTCGTCCAGCGCCCGGCGACAGCACTCCGTGACCGCGTCATGGGCGGCCAGCCGCCCCACCACGGGGGCGAGTTCGGTGGTGATCCGCTCCGCCAACAACACCCCGCCACTACGGTCAAGGTTCTCGCGCATTCGCCCGGCGTCGACTCGCAGCCGTTCCAAGCTCGTCCGCAACCAGTGCACGGCCGAGCCGCAGACCCGCCACAACTGGATCAACGGCCACCACTCGGCGTGCCATGCCCCGGAGGCACGCTGGTTCTCGTGCTCCATGGCGGCGAGGAGATCGGCCACCAGGCCGGGTGCCTGCTTCGCGCACGCCAAAGCCGACACGGCCGCCACCGGATTGCGTTTGTGCGGCATCGTGGACGAACCACCGCTGCCGGGCGGTCCCGACTCGGCGACCTCACCGATATCGGTCTGGGCGAGTGTGACGATCGAACGCGCCACACCCGACACCGCGCCGGCGAGCCCGCCGAGCGCGCCCGCGAGCTCCGCCACCGGCGTGCGGTCGGTGTGCCACGGCAACGTGGGCTCCTCCAAGCCGAGACGCGTGGCCAGCGCCGCCGACACCTCGGTGCCGCTCTCACCGAGAGAGGCGAGTGTCCCCACCGCTCCCCCGAGCTGCACCGGCAGACGCACCGCCCGCAACCGGTCGGCCGCCGCGCCGAGCGAGGACAACCACCCCGCCGCCACCAGCCCGAACGTCGTCGGCAATGCGTGCTGCGACAACGTCCGTGCCACCTGGACAATGGAGGCGTGCTCGGCCGCCAGCTCCGCCAGCTTCTCGGCGCACGCCGCCACATCGGACAGCAGCGGTACCCGGGCACGCGCGGCCACCAACATGGCCGCCGTATCGACGACGTCCTGGCTAGTCGCCCCCCAGTGCACGTACCGTGCGGCGCCGCCGTCGACCTCCTCGACGCGCTCGGTGAGCGCACGTACCAGCGGAGCGGCCGGGTTGCCGGCTCCCATGGCCGCCCGGCCCAAAGCGACCACGTCGTAGTCACCGAGATCGGCTTCCCCACAGACCGCCGCGATCCGCTCGGCGTGCCTGCGATCGATCAGCCCGGCATCGGCCTGCGCGGCGGCCAGAGCGGATTCGAAATCCAGCATCGCCCGGAACCACGCGCCGTCGCCCACCCGCTCCGCCACCGGCCCCGCGGCCACGAGCGGATCGAACAACGCCGACGAGTGCCCGAGCGTCGAGCCACGGTCAGACATCGAAGAACACTGTCTCGCCCTCGCCCTGAAGCCGCACGTCGAAGCGGTACCCGTCCTCCGTTCTCCGCGCCACCAACGTGTACCGCCTCTCCACGGGTACCGAGTTCAGCACCGGGTCGAGCACATTGGCCTCGGCGAAGTCGGGAAAGTAGATCCGCGTCACCAACCGATGCAACAGACCACGGGCGAACACCGACACGTCGATGTGCGGCGCCTGCCCCGGCACCGCTCCCGGCAACAGAGTGAGAATCCCGAACTCGCCGTCGTCGTTCGTCGGGCAACGCCCGAAACCCCGGAAGCCCGGAACGGCGCCCCTCGGGTCGTCGGGGTGGTCGAACCGTCCGTTCGGATCGGCCTGCCACGTCTCGATCAACGCGTCGGGCACCGGCGCGCCCTCACCGTCGGTGACGACACCCCGGATCCACACCGCGCCCTCGGTGCCCTCCTCCACCACCGTGGGACCGTCCTCCCACGGCAGACCGATCGACAGATACGGACCCACGGTCTGTGAGGGAGTCGAGGAAAGCCTCGATCCACCCTGGCTCATTCGTCCTCCTGCGCTCTGTGGGACACCCTTCCCCTACCGCGGCCGCAACCCTGCCACAGCGGGGCTCGACCCGATCGGACTCCACGAGCAAAGAAATCCTCGCTCATTCGTCCTCTTCGTCTTCCGGGCTCTCGAACGGCGTCGCTTCCCGACCTCGCACCACGATGTCGAAACGGAACGCCAACGCCCACTCCGGCACCGTCCGGCTCATGTCGAACGACGAGATCAACCGTTGCCGCGCCTTCTCGTCCGGGATCGAGTTGAAAATCGGGTCCTGGAAGAACAACGGGTCGTCGGGGAAATACATCTGCGTGACGAGCCGTTGCGTGAAAGCCGTGCCGAAAACGGAGAAGTGGATATGCGCGGGCCGCCAGGCGTTGTCGTGGTTCCTCCACGGATACGCCCCCGGCTTGATGGTCACGAACTCGTACCGGCCCTCGTCGTCGGTGATCGTGCGACCCACGCCGTCGAAGTTCGGGTCGACCGGGCTCGGCCAGTTGTCCCACACGTGCCGGTACCGGCCACCCGCGTTCGCCTGCCAGATCTCGATGAGCGAGTTCGGAATCGGTTTGCCGTCGCCGTCGAGCAACCTGCCGTGCACCAGGATGCGCTGACCCTGGGGTTCCTGCGGGTGCTGGCGCGTGAGGTCGTTGTCCGACTCACCGACCCGGCCGTAACCCAACAACGGGCCCGTGACCTCCGTCAGCTTGTGCGGCAACAGCACCAGCGGCTGCTTCGGGTGCCGCAACCGAGTCGAACGGTACTCCGGCGAATCCAACGGCGGATGCGTTCCCTCGGGATCCCGTCGATAAGTCGGCAGGACCAACCCCGACTCCGTTGACGTACTCATACCGCCTCCTGTGTTCTGCAGGACACCCTCCCCCTACTGCGGCCACAAACCTGCCACAACGGGGGCCCAACCCGGTCGGACTCCATGAGCGCAACCATCCTCACTCACGGAGTCCTCCTTGCTACTTCCGAATCATCACACCTCAAGCACCACAGCGAGCCCCTGGCCCACCCCGATGCAGATGGCCGCCAGACCCCAGCCGCCGCCGCGCTTGCGCAACGCGTGCGCGAGCGTGCCGAGGACACGGCCACCCGACGCACCGAGCGGATGCCCGATGGCGATGGCCCCGCCGTGGACATTGACGATCTCGGGGTCGAGCTCCGGCCAGTCGGCGAGACAAGCCAACGACTGCGCAGCGAACGCCTCGTTCAACTCCACCGCCGCCAAGTCTTTCCAGCCGATGCCCGCGCGTTCCAACGCGATCTCGGCGGCCTTCACCGGACCGATGCCGAACACATCCGGGTCCACGCCGGCGGCTCCCCGACCCGCGATTCGGGCCAGCGGGGTCACGCCGAGCCGGTCCGCCCCCGCCTGGTCCCCGAGCAGCACCGCGGACGCCCCGTCGTTGAGCGGAGAGGCGTTACCCGCCGTCACCGTGCCGCCGGCGCGGAAAACCGGTTTGAGCTTGCCGAGTTTCTCGGCGGAGGTGTCCGGGCGGATGCCCTCGTCCCGACGGAGTTCCGTGCCCTCCACCGGAATCACGTGGTCGTCGTAGAAACCCTCGTCCCAGGCTCGCGCGGCGGCCCGGTGGCTGCGGAGCGCGAACTCGTCCTGGGCCTCGCGACCGATGCCGTACCGCTCGGCCAGCAGCTCCGTGCTCTCCCCCAGCGACACCGTCCACTCCTTCGGCATCCTCGGGTTGACCATGCGCCACCCCAGTGCCGTGGAGTACAACGTCTCGTTGCCGTTCGGGAACGCCTTCTCCGGCTTGGGCAGCACCCACGGGGCGCGGCTCATCGACTCCACACCACCCGCGACCGCCAACGACGCCTCACCGAGCGCGATCTGCCTGCTCGCCTGGATCGCGGCGTCCAACCCGGACCCGCACAACCGGTTGACCGTGCTACCGGGCACGCTCGTCGACCAGCCGGCAAGCAACGTGGCCATGCGGGCGACGTTGCGGTTGTCCTCACCCGCCCCGTTCGCGTTGCCGAGCACTACCTCGTCGACCGCTGCCGGGTCGAGCTCGTTGCGCTCGCCCAGAGCCCGCAACACGTGCGCGGCGAGGTCATCGGGCCGCACGCTCGACAGCGCACCCCCGTAACGCCCGAACGGGGTTCGCACCGCGTCGAGCACGAACACATCACTCACGATGCCTCCTTCAAAGCACGCAGGACGGCCAGTTCCTTCTCCGTCGGCGGTTCCGTCGTCGACAGCTCGGACGAGACGCGCAACTCCCATCCCGTCGCGGCCCGCACCTGGTCCACGTCCACCCCGGGATGCACCTGACTCAACACCAGCTCATGGGTGTCGGGGTCGGGGCGCAGGATGCCAAGGTCGGTGATCACCAACGTCGGCCCAGCGCCGCGGAGACCGAGACGCTCCCTGTCGCCCTTGCCCTGCCCGTGGCCGACAGAGGTCACGAAGTCGACCTGCTCCACGAAACTGCGTTTGCTCTGCCGAACCACCACGAACACCTCGCCGCACGAACCGGCGATCTCGGGTGCGCCGCCCGCGCCCGGCAGGCGGACCTTCGGGTTGGCGTAGTCGTCCCCGATGACGGTGGTGTTGATGTTGCCGAAGCGGTCGATCTGGGCGGCGCCGAGAAAACCGACGTCGATACGACCCGGTTGGAGCCAGTAGTTGAACACCTCCGGCACACTGATCACCGCGTCGGCGGTCTCGGCGAGGATGCCGTCGCCGATCGACGCGGGCAGCCGGTCGGGCTTGGAGCCGAGCGTGCCCGACTCGTAGATGAGCACCAGGTCGGGAGCATGCGTACGGCGCGCGACGTTGGCGGCCGTGGAAGGCAGTCCGATGCCGACGAAACACCGGGTGTCACCGGTGAGTGCCCTCGCCGCGGCGATCGACATCATCTCGTCGGACGTGTACTCCGTCGTCGACGTCTGTGTGGTGGTCGCGCTCATTTCGTGGCCACCTCCGCACCGGACACCGTCTCGCACACCCATGCCTGGAAAGCGTCCCTGTCCCTGCTTATCGCGTCCCAGCTCCGGTAGTAGTCGTTGTCGCGTTCGTAGTAGCCCTGCGCGTACGACGGATGTGCCCCACGGGGCACCTCGGCCACGTAGGTGACCGCCCAGCTGGGCAGAACGACCTGATCCGGCACGGGCTCGAGTTCGTCGACGACCTCCTCGACGGTGACCAGACTGCGCCGGGCCGCGAGCACGGCTTCCTTCTGCACTCCGACCAGCCCCCACATCTGGACGTTGCCCCGGCGGTCCGCGCGCTGCGCATGGATGATCGACACGTCGGGGTTCAGCGCGGGAACGGCAGCGAGTCGCTCACCCGTGAACGGGCAGGTGATCTCGGCGATCGTTCCGGTGTGGCGGGGCAGGTCGGTGCCCGCATAGCCACGCAGCACCGCGAAAGGCAACCCGGACGCGCCGGCCACGTAACGGTTGGCCATGCCCGCGTGGCTGTGTTCCTCGATCTCCAGCGGTACCGGCCAGGCGTTCTGCACCGCGTCCCGGAACCGGTGCAGCGAGCCGACACCGGGGTTCCCGCCCCAGGAGAAGATCAGCTTGCGAGCGCACCCGGCCCCGATGAGCTGGTCGTACACGATGTCCGGGGTCATTCGCGTGAGGGTGAGGTCCTTACGCCCCTGTCGGATGATCTCGTGCCCCGCGGCGTGCGGAATCAGGTGGGTGAACCCTTCGAGCGCCACCGTGTCGCCGTCGTGCACGAGCGCGGCCACGGCTTCGGCCAAGGAAACGATCTCAGCCACTCCAGCACCTTCGTTCGCATAACGCACAAATGTTCTACATATGAACAATAGCACCGCAGTCAACACCCTCCACGGCTTCTTCCGGGCCGTTAAGGTGACGGCAGACACCGGAGCAGACGAGGCGGAAAGAGGCGGAACGACGTGCGACCCCGGATCGTGGTGACGAGGAAGATCGCCGAACCCGCGTTGACGCTGTTACGCGAAGCCGGGGACGTGTGGCTTCCCGAGCCCGACCGAGCTCTGCCGACCGACGAACTACACGCCGCCATCGCGGGCGCCGACGCCGTCGTCAGCACACTCCACGAGCGCGTGGACGCCGCGTTCGCCGACGCCGCCGGGGCTCAGTTGAAAGTCGTCTCCACCGTCGCCGTCGGCTACGACAACATCGACGTTCCGGCGCTGGCCGCGCGTGGTGTCGTCGTCACCAACACGCCGGGCGTGCTCACCGACGCCACCGCCGATCTGACGTTCGGTCTGCTGCTCTCGGTGACGCGCAGACTCGGTGAGGGGGAACGACTGCTGCGATCCCGTACGCCCTGGCGGTTCGACCTGGATTTCCTGCTCGGAACCGGCCTTACGGGCAAGACGTTGGGCATCGTGGGACTCGGCCAGATCGGCACCGCCATGGCCCGGCGCGCCCGCGCCTTCGGAATGGACATCGTCTACACCGGACGGCGCCGTGCCGATACGGAGAAAGAACGGGATCTCGACGCTCGATACCGCACATTGGACGAACTGTTGCGCGAGTCCGACATCGTGTCGCTGCACTGTCCACTCACGCCTCAAACCCGGCATCTCATCGACGCCGACGCGCTCGCCGCGATGAAGCCGACGGCATACCTGATCAACACCACCCGCGGCCCCGTGGTCGACGAGTCCGCGCTCGCCGACGCCCTCACCGGTGGAGTGATCGCCGGAGCGGGCCTCGACGTCTTCGAAAAGGAACCCGAGGTCCACCCGACCCTGCTCGAACTCGACAACGTCGCACTCGCCCCACATCTGGGTTCGGCCACCCGGGAGACCCGTACAGCCATGGCGGTGCTCGCCGCCCGTAACGCGGTGGCCGTGTTGCGGGGCGACAGCCCGCTGACACCGGTGGTGCCCTAGCCATGCGCGTGGTCGTCGCACCGGACAAGTTCAAAGGCAGCCTGACCGCGGTCGAGGCCGCCGAGGCGATGGCGGCCGGCGTCCACGACGCCCTCCCCGAGGCGCACGTCGACCGCTGCCCCGTCGCCGACGGCGGAGAGGGCACACTCGACGTCCTCCGCGCCGCGGGTGGCCGACACCTCGACGTTCGGGTCAGCGGTCCGCTGTCCGAACCGATCGAGGCGTACTACGTGGTGCTCGATGACCGGGCCTACGTCGAATCCGCGCGGGCATGCGGCATCGAACACCTCGACCCCACCCGGCACACCGCATTGAGGGCTCACACCCACGGTGTCGGCGAATTGATCCGGCACGCGGTCGGCGGCGGTGTGCGTGACGTCGTGCTGACCGTGGGCGGCACGGCCGCGACCGACGGTGGCGCGGGGATGTTGCGAGCGCTCGGAGCGGTGATCGCCGACGCCGACGGTGAGCCGGTCGAGCTCGGTGGAGGGGCGCTGGCCTCCGTGGCCGCGGTGGACGTCTCCGAAGTACGCGAGCTCCTCGACGGTGTGACCGTGCGGGTGGCCACTGACGTCACCAACCCGTTGCTGGGTGCTCAAGGCGCGGCGGCGGTGTTCGGGCCCCAGAAGGGCGCGGGGTCGGAGGAAGTACGGACACTCGAAACCGGGCTGCGTACCTGGGCTCAGGCACTGGCCCGGGCCGGGGCTCGCGATATCACCCGGCTGCCCGGCGCGGGCGCCGGAGGCGGTCTCGCCGGAGCCGCCGCGGCACTGGGCGCGACGGTGGAGTCCGGGTTCGACCTCGTCGCCGCGGTCACCGGGATCGACCGCGCAGTCCCCGGCGCCGATCTGGTACTCACCGGGGAAGGTTCGCTCGACGCCCAGAGTCTCGCGGGTAAAGCACCGGCCGGTGTCGCCGACCGGGCCCGGCGTGCCGGAGTCCCTGTCGCGGCCGTCGCCGGCCGTGTCACCTTGAGCGCGACGGAGTTGTCGCGTGCGGGCATCACGGCTTGGCGCGCGTTGGTGGACGAAGCGGCATCCCCGGAAGAAGCCCTACGACGTGCCGCGCCGCTCCTGCGTTCCGCGACAGCCAAGGTCGTGCGTTCGTCCGTCGACGCCGGTCAGGGCTGAAGCACGACCTTCACGACGCCGTCCTGCTTCTTCTGGAACATCCGGTAGGCATCGGGTGCCTCCGACAGCGGAAGACGGTGGGTGGCGAAGCCCTCCACCCCCAACGGATCGCTGTCCTCTGTGACCAACGGCAGGACATCGTTGATCCAGGCGTGCACGTTCGCCTGTCCCATGCGGAGCTGTATCTGCTTGTCGAACAGCGTCATCATCGGTATCGGGTCGATCATCCCGCCGTACACACCGGACAGTGAGATCGTGCCACCTCGACGCACCGCGTCGATGGCCAGGTACAGGCTCGTCAGGCGGTCGACCGCGGCCTTCTCCACGGCCTTGGCGGCGACGGGCTTCGGCAGCATCGTCGCCAGTTGCTGTGCCATCCCCAGCAAGGGAGCGCCATGGGCTTCCATGCCGACGGCGTCGACGACCGAATCGGCTCCCCGTCCGTCGGTTCGGTCCCGCACCGCGTCGGCCACGTGTTTGTGCTCGCGCAGATCGATGGTGTCGATCCCGTACTGCCTGGCCAACTCGAGACGCTCGTCGACCAGGTCGACCCCGATCACGGTGCCCGCACCCCGGTGCTTGGCGATCCTCGCGCACATCTGCCCGATCGGGCCGAGTCCGAGCACGAGAACGGAACCACCCGGGGGGACGTTCGCGTACTCGACCGCCTGCCAGGAGGTGGGCACCACATCGGACAAGTAGAGAAAGCGCTCGTCGGGCGGACCCTCCGGCACCTTGATGGGACCGAAGTCGGCGAACGGCACTCTCAGTCGCTCGGCCTGACCTCCGGGTACTTGACCGTAGAGCTTGGTGTAGCCAAAAAGGGAGCCACCTTTCCCGCGCTCGGTGACCTGCGTGGTCTCGCACTGCGAGTGAAGTTTGCGCTCGCAGTAGAAGCAATGCCCACATGAGACATTGAAGGGCACGACCACTCGGTCACCCGGGCTCAGGTTCCGGACCTCACTGCCGACCTCCTCGACCACACCCATCGGCTCGTGCCCCAGGATGTCACCGGGGTCGAGGAAAGCGCCGAGTATCTCGTACAGATGAAGGTCCGAACCGCAAAGGCCCGTGGACGTCACCCTGATCACCGCATCGGTCGGGTCCACGATCTCCGGGTCGGGCACCTCGTCCACACGCACTTCACGTTTTCCCTGCCAGGTCACGGCCTTCATGGGTGTTCTCCCTCACGTGATCGCCCGGCTGTCCGTGACCGGCCGCCGGTCGTCGGTGGTCGTCCTCATCGACAGCTTCTTCGTCGCGACGTACCACCGACGGCCGACAGGCAAACGGGTCGCGGCCTCTTTAAGGCTGTTCCATCACAGCGAAGCTGAGTTGTCCGTCGTCGTCCTGCTGGACGTCTAGCACCTTGTCGTCGAGGAACATCGCCGCCTGGGGTTCGAGGAACACCCGGGCGCCACTGTCGGTGCCGAGAACCTGGTCGCCCTCCTCCGGGGCCGGAGCGATCGACAGGGCGAGCTGGGCACCGGCTTCGGTCTCCTCCCGTACCGCGAATCGCAACCCCGCTGCGTCCTGACCGTTCTGCGCGGTCAGCACGCTGATCGCCTCGGCGGCAGCGTCAGTCATGGCGAGCATGTCGGTGTTTTCCCTTCGATTGCTTACAGCTGCCATTCCCACCGTAGGGCCGACGAGCGGAATCCGCTGCCCACACGCGATTTGTCTCGCGGCCTTACACTCTCCTCACTTCCCACTCACGCGGCTCACGCAAACTCGCGCAACAGCATTCACGACAGCCTCCACAGCAGGCCTTCACAACGCGGCCGAAACCACACGGAGATCGTCGACGAACTCCGTGTACGCGCGGTCTCGGTCGGCGTCCGGAACCCTCAACACCGCGGAAGGATGCACGGTCGCGACGGCCAGCGGCGGATCGTCCAATCCCGGCAGTTCCAGTACCTCGCCCCGCCGAGCGCTGACGCGGAAATCCGTGCCGAACAGCGACTGTGCCGCGGTGGCACCGAGCAGTCCGACCACATCGGGCCGGATCGCGTCGAGCTCCGCCAGCAACCAGGGCTTGCACGCCACGACCTGGGAGCGCGACGGCTTCTTGTGGATGCGCCGTTTGCCCTTCTCCTCCTGGGTGAAACGGAAGTGCTTGACGGCGTTGGTGACATACACGGTGTCCCGGTCGATTCCCGCGTCGGTGAGCGCGCGGTCGAGCAGCCCACCGGAAGGGCCGACGAAGGGCCGCCCCTCGCGATCCTCCCGGTCTCCGGGCATTTCGCCCACCAGAACCAGCCGCGCGCGGTCCGTTCCCTCACCAAAGACGGTCTGTGTCGCGTCGGCAAACAGATCGCAACCCCGGCAATCGGCCGAAGCCTCCCGCAGAGCCGTCACGGTGCGATCCCTCGGTAGGTAATCCTCGGCACCCTCGTATCTGACCATGGGTCACCACCTCACCAGGTCGGTGTGTCCGCGAGACACGGTCACCCCAGGTCGGGGCGAGCCCCACCCGGTGGTCCCTCGAGCACCATGGACCACAACAGCACGTGCCACAACGCGTCCAACCGCGAAAGGGGCTCCGGATCGGCTCCGACGAGCGAGAGCTGGAAGCGGGCGTCGGCGACATCGTCGTTGAGTTGCGCGAGCACGGCACGCAACACAGCACGCAATGCGGGGTCGATCTCGTCGACAGCGGCGGGGTTGTCCTCAGCGTCCACGAGATCGACCGTGAAGACTCTTTCAGCGCTGTCCGCGCCATCTGTGTCGTTCGCGTCGTTCACGCCCTCGTCCCCGACTCGCTGTCGTAGTGACCGCACCACAGCGGCCACGAACTCCGCGAGGACCGGTTCGTAGAGCTCGGTCCGAGGCGCGTGACGACCCACCAGCGAAGCGAGCAACGTCGCCAAGGAATCCACGTCGTCGTCTCTGGTCGCGTCCACCAGACGCTCGGCCAGATCGCGCACATCGGCCCTTGCCGGGTTCACAGTCACCGGCCCTCTGATTCATCGGGCGTACGAACGGCGTCGGCCACCGACCCTCCGCCCTCGTCGGCGCTCTGTCCCCGCCGCGCAGCGGATGTGTCCGGTTCGAACGCCTCGTTCGACGTCACCGGTTCGCCCTCGTCGTCGACGACGCTGTCCAGCGTGTCATCCGATCCGGTCGCAGGGGTCGTCGTCGCGGGCCGCTCAGTGGAGCGTCCTTCGCCCACATCGGGCTCTTCCTGTCGGACCCGTTGTTCCAAGGACTCGCCCTGTCGCTGTTCGAACGGTGTCATTCCGTAGCGGGAGGCCTCGCTCCAGTGCTCCGGCGGTTCGACGCCTTCCTCCTGAGGGTCGACGCGCAGTCGGTCCTCGTCCAAGTCTTCCGCGCTGTTCAACGCCGCAGGATCGGTTTCGACACTGTCCGGCATACCGGTGTCCTGCGGAGGAGTCACCGGATCGCTGCCGTCACTCATCGACGCCCTCCCTGTGTTCGCGAGGTAGCGGCTTACCCATGAAGCTGCCCCGACAAACACTCACGAAAACCGTGTGCGAACGGGGACGAAATGTGAAAATGACGTGAGGACAAAGTGTGAAGACAAAGACGGAAAGGTTGCGAAGCGAGCAGCCGACTTTCTACTGTGGGAGCAGCGGTTGGGTATGAACAGCCGCGTTCACGGCAGGGTTCACGGCAGGACCTCAGTTTCGGGCGCGCTCTCGCTGCGCCGATCACATCCGACCTCCTGCTTGTGCGCCCTCTCCGAAAGCCACGGAGGGAAAACAGTGCGTAGCACCGATCCGAACACCCTGAGTTCCCAGTCGACTCCCGGCGCACAGCCGCAGTCTCTCGACAGCCACGGCATGCGCATCGACGCGGAACGGCGGTCGGGCGGCGTGGTGCTCGCACACGTCTCCGGTGAGGTCGACCTTCTGTCCGCGCCCGAGTTGCGGCAGTGGGTCCAGCAGAACACGTCGCAGGCGAACGGACTGGTACTCGACCTCGATGGAGTCGGCTTTCTCGGCTCGGCTGGCCTTTCCGTGCTGGCCGAACTGTCCGAACAGGCCGCTCAGGACAAGTTGACGTGGGCGATCGTCGCCACCAAACGCGTGGTCCTGCGGCCACTCGAGGCCACAGGACTCGTATCACAGATGCCGGTGTACGAGAACGTCACCGACGCTGTGAACACACTCTCCGGAGTCAAGTGAGCAGTTCCTCACTTCTTCACTCCGGTTCCGCCTTCCGGCGCGGGGCCGCCCTGTGACATGACACAGCGACACGACGAGTCCGAGCCGGACTACCGATTCACCCTCGCCAACGAGCGCACGTTCCTGGCCTGGATACGCACTTCGCTCGGACTGATCGCGGGGGGTGTGGCAGTACACCAGTTGCTGCCTGACTTCGCCACGGAAAGCGCACGTACCGTGCTGGCCTCGTCGTGTATCGGCCTGGCCGCGGTCCTCTCGGCCAGCGCCTACGTCCACTGGTGTCGGGTCCAGAAAGCCATGCGCAGAGGGAAACCACTGCCTCGCAACCCGTTGTTGCTCCTGGTCTCGGCGGTCGTGCTGGCGATCACCGGATTCGCCGCGGTGCTGGTGATGTCGGAATGACCGAGGACATGACCGGGGACACGGCGTGGGGTCCAGCGGGCTCGGCGCCGGGCTCGGCACGGGGACTTCAGGCCGAGCGCACCCGCCTCGCCTGGCAACGCAGCGCTCTCGGAGCGGGCGTGGTGGCGTTGCTGCTGCTCTACCAGGCCGTGCACACCGGCTGGAGCGTGTTGGCCGCGGCGGCCGCGGGTATCGCCCTGGCTTCCCTGGTACTGGCGGTCGCCGGGGCATGGCGCAGTCGGCGCCTACGGACGATCATGCCGCCGCGGCCCGTGTCCGCTGCGGTATCGGGGGCCGTGGCCGGTCTGGTCACCGCCACGGCGGTACTCACCCTGATCTCGTTGCCGTGGTGAGTCGCACACTCCCGGTCGATCGCCCGTTGCCTCACGGGCCACTTCACGGACCACACCGCACAGATCCGGCTCGCGGCGAGTCCCGAATAGGCGGTGAACAGCCGCTGTCGGACGGGTCGCTGCTGATTCCCACGGTTCGACCGATACCTCGCGGTCCGCTTTCTCGGCTTTTCAGCGGCCTTTCGCGTACCCGGTCACGTCCCGTTGTGAAGTCTTTTCCCGCCCTCTTATCCGCCCGGCAGCGGCCGCGCGATCACTGTCTTTCGTCTGTGCTCTCTTTTTCCGCGTGTCTCTTCCTCAGGCTCAGCCCGCGGGCTCGAGCTTCTTACGACGTGCGATCGCCTCCCTGCGCTCGGTTTCGTCGAGCCCGCCCCAGACGCCGAACGGTTCCTGAACCGTCAGCGCGTGGTGCCGACACTGGACGATCACCGGACATGTACGGCAGATCTCTTTGGCCCGTGCGACCCTGTCAGCGCGCGCGAAGCCGCGTTCTCCGTCAGGATGGAAGAACACGGAGCTGTCGAGATTCCGGCAGTTACCGTGCCGCTGCCACTCCCAGACCTCGGCGACCGGGGTGGGCAGGCGAGACGTGTCGGCCATCGGTGGTGTCACCTCCGTGCTTGTGAAATCGCGTCAACGGGGGCCGTTTACCCCGGTTGCGAGAAATCCACACCTCAGCTAGTCGAGCGGAATTCGTCGTCCTCGTCATGCGGCACGGCAGCCGCCTGTTCGGCCACGTCGGCAGGATCGGCCTCCATCGGCATCCCGGTCTCGGCCGGGGTGTCCACGGCCGGGGTGACGGGTACCTGCTGCTCGTTGACGTCCACCTCCGGAGCAAGGTCGTGATTCTCGGTCATGATCGAGCAGGTACCCCGGTGCCACCGATTTCAATCCAGTCCGATCCGTTCTCCCACCAGGCTTTTCACAGGCGATGCGCCGCGTCCGGCCGGGTTGACTCTCGTCACCTACCGCCCACCGTGAACTCGCGGCGTGTTACGCATAGAACACACCGCAACTACGGAGGGACACCATGGCCGATCGGGAGTACGACGTCATCCTCTTCGGAGGAACCGGATTCACCGGCGGGTTGACTGCGGAATACCTGGCCCGTCATGCCCCGGACGGCTGCCGGTGGGCGCTCGCGGGTCGCAATCCCGGCAAGCTCGAACGAGTACGTGAGCGGCTGGCACGCATCAACCCCGAATGCGCGGACCTGCCTTTGGTGCGAGCCGACGTCACCGACCCCGAGTCACTGCGCCGACTCGCCGAATCCACCCGTGTGGTGATCACTACCGTGGGCCCGTACCTGCACTACGGCGAACCACTGGTGGCGGCGTGCGCCCGCAGCGGCACCGACTACGTCGACCTCTCCGGCGAACCCGAGTTCGTCGACCGCATGTATCTGGCACACCACGAGACCGCGCGCAGGACGGGCGCACGTCTGGTGCACGCGTGTGGGTTCGATTCCGTGCCCTACGATCTCGGCGTGTACTTCACGGTGCAACACCTGCCGAAGGGAGCGGCGCTCACCGTGGAGGGCCAGATCCGGGTACACGCGGAGTTCTCCGGCGGCACCTACGCCTCGGCGCTCACGGCTCTGTCCCGGCCGCGCGACATGGCCGGGGTGGCGCGGCAGCGCCGACAGGTCGAGCGCCGTCCCGAGGGGCGGCGAATCCGTCTGCAGACCTGGCCTCCCCGTCGCGACAAGGAGACCGGTCGCTGGCTGGTGCCGCTGCCGACGCTCGATCCGCAGATCGTCGGCCGCTCCGCCGCCGCCTTGGAACGCTACGGACCCGAGTTCACCTATCGCCACTACGCATCGGTGAAACGACTGCCCACGGTTCTCGCCGCCGGGCTCGGCTTGGGTGTGCTGGGAATACTCGCCCAGATCCCGCCCGCACGGCGAACGCTCGGACGCCTTCGCAAACCCGGCGAGGGGCCGAGCGAGCACCGCAGGCTGCGGTCCTGGTTCTCCGCGCGGTTCGTCGGCGAGGGTGGCGGAGAACGTGTCGTCACCGAGTTCGCCGGTGGCGACCCGGGCTACGACGAGACAGCGAAGATGCTCGCGGAATCGGCTCTGTGTCTGGCTTTCGACGACCTGCCCGACACCTCGGGTCAGGTCACGACCGCTACGGCGATGGGGGACGCCCTGCTGAACCGTCTTTCGAAGGCGGGGCTGACCATCCGGGTGGTCCGCCGCTCCTGACGATCCGCGCATCGCCGTGGTCCGCCGCCTCACACCACGCCGACCCCGGCCGTTCCGGCCGATCTCCTAAGTGACGAGACGGCGGACCACCGCGTCGGCGAGCAACCGGCCGCGATCGGTGAGCACCGCACGTCCCTCGGCTGCGGCACCCCGGTCGAGCAGGCCGTCGTCCACCGCCTGCTTCGCCTCCCGGACACCGGCGTCGTCGAGGGCGTCGAGCGGCAAACCGTCGGCCAGACGCAGTTCGAGCATCACCCGCTCCAGGTGCCGGTCGGCGTCGGTGAGTTCCTCGTGCCCCGCGACCGGGAGCTTCCCGTCCGCAAGCACCGACGCGTAACGGGCGGGGTGTTTGACGTTCCACCACCGCACCCCACCGACGTGGCTGTGCGCGCCCGGACCGGCACCCCACCAGTCGCCGCCGAGCCAGTAGCCGAGGTTGTGTCTGCACCGCGCGCTCGGCGACGCCGCCCAGTTGGACACCTCGTACCACCGCAGCCCCGCGTCCGTGAGCATCGAGTCGATCAGCTCGTAGTCGGCGGCGAGCACGTCGTCGTCGGGAGCCGGGATCTCGCCCTTGCGCACCCGGCGAGCCAGAGCCGTGCCCTCCTCCACGATGAGCGCGTACGCCGATACGTGGTCGACCCCCGCTTCGAGCACGGCCTCCACCGACGCACGCAGGTCGGCGGTCCGCTCGCCCGGTGTTCCGTAGATGAGGTCGAGATTGACGTGTTCGAACCCCGCCTCGCGGGCCTCGGCGGCGGCCTGGGTGGGACGGCCCGGAGTGTGTACGCGGTCGAGTACCCGCAGCACATGCGGCGCCGTCGACTGCATGCCCAGCGACACACGGGTGTATCCGGCCTCACGCAGCCCTGAGAAGAACTCCGGGGAGGTGGACTCCGGGTTCGACTCGGTGGTCACCTCGACGTCCGCGGCGAGCCCGAACGCGTCACGCACGGCGTCGAGTACCCGGGCCAAACCGTCCGCGCCGAGCAGCGACGGCGTCCCTCCCCCGACGAACACCGTGTCGGCGGGTGGCGGGGCACCGAGTGTCGTGGCGGCCAAGTCGAGCTCACGCCGCAGGCCGTCGAGCCACGAAGCCGGTGACACGGCCGTACCCAGTTCCCCGGCCGTGTAGGTGTTGAAGTCGCAGTAGCCGCAGCGGGTGGCGCAGAACGGAACGTGCACGTACACCCCGAACGGCCGAGCCCCCAGTTCGCTCAGCGCGGCCGGGGGAAGTACGAACGGACTGGTCGTGACGCTCACCCCTCCAGTGTGGCACCTCGGCCCCGGGCCGTCCCCCTCGCCCGAGTTCCGCGGCATCCAGGCGATCGCAGAGGCCGGAGAGTCCGCACACAGCCGAGCCGACACCTCACCGTACGCACTTCTCCCGCCGGTGAGCGCGACGTACGACGGCCCCAAAAAAGCGTGGGGCACGAATACGGACGCCGGATCTTAGCGACGGAAAACCGCGGACGAAGGGGCCGTTCCCAGCATTCGAACCATGCTCGACGACCCCGGTGCCGCGTGCGAAAGTCACCGCGTGACTTCAGCAGGCGTGCCCCTCGTGATGCGACGCCACATCGACTATCTGCGCGTTTCCAGCAGTCTCTGCCCGCGCTGAGCCTGCTCCGACCGGGGGTTCTCGGCCCCTCGTCGGCGCCGCTGCGCGCCGGAACCACTTTCCAGTCGCCCGTCCTCGCGTGTCCGCGATGACGTCTCGTCCCAGCCCATCTCGCTTCGAAAAGGACGGAAAGGACGCCGCATCATGGCCCCCAACCCAGGCAGAGCCACCCGAACCCGTCGACCGCGTGGGGAGGGCCAATGGGCCCTCGGATATCGAGAACCACTCAACGCGAACGAAAGGTCCAAGAAGGATGATCCGCCACTGAATGTCAGAGCGCGGATCGAGAACACCTACGCGCACCAAGGCTTCGACTCGATCGACCCGGGCGATCTACGCGGCCGTTTCCGCTGGTACGGGCTCTACACCCAACGCAAGCCCGGCATCGACGGGGGCAGGACCGCGACACTGGCGCCCGAGGAACTCGAAGACCGTTACTTCATGATGCGGGTCCGCATCGACGGTGGCGCGCTGACCACCGAACAGCTCGCTCTCGTCGGCGAGTTGTCCCAGACCTATGCCAGGGACACGGCCGACATCACCGATCGGCAGAACGTCCAATACCACTGGATCCGCATCGAGGACGTCCCCACGATCTGGGCGAAACTCGAAGCCGTCGGCCTGACCACCACCGAGGCGTGCGGCGACAGTCCCCGAGTCATCCTCGGTTCCCCGGTCGCCGGTATCGCCGCCGACGAGGTGATCGACGGCACACCGGCCATCGAGGAGATCCGGCGCCGCTACATCGGCGCACCCGAATTCGCCAACCTGCCCCGCAAGTTCAAGACCGCCGTCTCCGGTCTGCAGGATGTGGCCCACGAGATCCACGACGTCGCGTTCGTCGGGGTCGAACATCCCGAGCACGGCCCCGGGTTCGACCTATGGGTGGGTGGTGGCCTGTCGACGAACCCCATGCTCGCCGTGCGACTCGGCGCATGGGTGCCGTTGGAGGAGGTGCCCGATGTGTGGGCGGGAGTCGTCGGTGTGTTCCGCGACTACGGCTACCGCAGGCTCCGGTCTCGCGCTCGACTGAAGTTCCTCGTCAAGGACTGGGGCCCGGAGAGATTTCGGGAGGTGTTGGAGACCGAGTACCTCGGCAGGGCGCTGCTCGACGGGCCTGCCCCGGACGCGCCCAAACACCCCGTCGACCATGTGGGTGTGCACCGCCAGCGGGACGGCCGTTACTACGTCGGAGCGGCCCCGGTGGCAGGCCGCGCCTCCGGGTCGGTGCTCATCGCGGCCGCCAAGGCCGCCGAGCGCGCCGGTTCCACCCGCGTGCGGCTGACACCGCAGCAGAAGTTGATCGTGCTCGACGTGCCGGAGTCCGAGGTCGAAGGATTGCGGGCCGAGCTCGCCGAAGCGGGTCTGGACACCGCCCCCTCACCCTGGCGCCGAGGCGTCATGGCCTGCACGGGAATCGAGTTCTGCAAGCTCGCCATCGTCGAGACCAAGGCCCGTGCCGAGCGGCTCGTCGCGGAACTGGAGCAGCGGCTGGCCGACCTCCAGGCCGGTATCGACCACCCGGTCAGCGTACATCTCAACGGCTGCCCCAACTCGTGTGCGCGCATCCAGACCGCGGACATCGGACTTAAGGGACAGATCGTCACCGACGCCGAAGGTAGGCAGGTCGAGGGCTTCCAGGTGCATCTCGGCGGCGGTCTCGGACTCGACGCGGGATTCGGCCGTAAACTGCGGAGACACAAGGTCACCGCCGCCGAGTTGACAGACTATGTGGAGCGTGTTGTGCGCAACTACATCGCCCAGCGCCGACAGGGCGGACGATTCGCCCAATGGGCTGCTCGTGCCGAGGAAGCGGATCTGACATGACCAGCTCCACGCCGGCTCGTGCCACCCCGTTCCACTGTCCGTACTGTGGCGAGGAGGATCTTCGACCGGAGGACGGCGCGGCGTGGCTGTGCGACGCCTGTAGGCGGGTCTTCACGGTGGAATTCGTCGGTTTGCGGATACCGGAGGTAAGTCGATGACCGCGGCTTCGCGGGACGAGCTCAAGGCCCTGGCGGCCGAGGCGTCCGAACAATTGTCGGACGCAAGCGCCGAGCAAGCACTGCGGTGGGCGGTGGAACGGTTCGGCGACGACCTCATCGTCGCCTCCAACATGCAGGACGCCGTACTCATCGACCTCGCCACCAAGGTGAAGGCCGATATCGACGTCCTGTTCCTCGACACCGGGTACCACTTCGCCGAGACCATCGGCACCCGCGACGCCGTCAGCACGGTCTACCCACAGGTCCGGATCATCAACGCCCGTCCCGGCCAGACCGTGGCCGAACAGGACGCCGAATACGGACCGAGGCTGTACGAACGCGACCCCAACCAGTGCTGCCACCTGCGCAAGGTCGTCCCGCTGCGCGCCACACTCGCGAACTACTCGTGCTGGGTCACCGGGGTGCGCCGGGTGGACGCTCCCACTAGGGCCGACACTCCCATCGTCATGTGGGACGAACGCAACGGGCTCGTCAAGGTCAACCCCATCGCCGCGTGGACCGACGAAGAGTTCGACGACTACATCGACCGCCACGGAATCCTCCAGAACCCGCTGGTCGGCGAGGGTTATCCGTCCATCGGCTGCGCCCCGTGCACCGCCAAGGTGGCGCCGGGTGCCGACCCTCGCAGTGGTCGTTGGGCCGGCACGTCGAAGACCGAGTGCGGCCTGCACGCCTGACGAGGAGCCTGCTGAAGAGCGTTAAGAGAAAGGGATCCATGACCACTGCGCAGACCGCGACCGAGGCGGCGCGGGACCACCTCGCCGCCCTCGAATCGGAGGCGGTGCACATCTTCCGCGAAGTCGCCGGTGAGTTCGACCGCCCGGTGATCCTGTTCTCCGGGGGCAAGGACTCCACACTGCTGCTACACCTCGCCATCAAAGCGTTCTGGCCCGCGCCCGTGCCGTTCCCACTGCTGCACGTGGACACCGGACACAACTTCGACGAGGTCCTTCAGTTCCGCGACCACGTCGTCTCCGAGTACGGCCTGCGACTGATCGTCGCGAAGGTGCAGGACTGGATCGACGACGGGCGTCTGCAGGAACGCCCCGACGGCACCCGGAACCCGCTGCAGACCCAGCCGTTGCTCGACACCATCGCCGAGCACCGCTTCGATGCCGTTTTCGGCGGCGCCAGGCGTGACGAGGAGCGTTCCCGCGCCAAGGAGCGCATCTTCAGTCTCCGTAACGCTTTCGGGCAGTGGGATCCGCGCCGCCAACGGCCGGAACTGTGGAACCTGTACAACGGCAGGCACCGTCCCGGCGAACACGTTCGCGTGTTCCCGTTGTCGAACTGGACCGAGGCCGACGTGTGGAACTACATCGCGCGGGAGAACGTCGAGCTGCCGTCGATCTATTACGCACACAAGCGCAAGGTGTTCCGCCGCGACGGCATGTGGCTCACCGAGGGCCCGTGGGGTGGGCCACGCGACGGTGAGGAGATCCGGGAGCTGATGGTGCGTTACCGCACCGTCGGCGACGGCTCGTGCACCGGCGCCGTCGAGTCGAACGCCACCACCGTGGAGGAGGTCATCGCCGAGGTCCAGGCCAGCCGGCTCACCGAGCGCGGCGCCACCAGGGCGGACGATCGACTCTCCGAAGCCGCCATGGAGGACCGCAAGCGGGAGGGATACTTCTAGATGTCGAGCCTGCTGAGGCTGGCCACCGCCGGAAGCGTGGACGATGGGAAATCCACCCTCGTCGGACGGTTGCTCTACGACACGAAGTCCGTGCTCGCCGACCAACTCGACGCCGTGCAACGCGCAAGTGTCGACAAGGGCTTGTCCACACCGGACCTGTCCCTGCTCGTGGACGGGCTGCGGTCGGAACGGGAACAGGGCATCACGATCGACGTGGCGTACCGCTACTTCGCCACACCCAATCGCAGCTTCGTGCTCGCGGACACGCCGGGGCACGTGCAGTACACGCGCAACACGGTCACGGGCGCGTCCACGGCACAACTCGCCGTGCTCCTGGTGGACGCGCGCAAAGGCGTGGTGGAACAGACCAAACGCCACGCAGCCGTACTCGCTTTGCTCGGTGTGCCGCGCCTGGTCCTCGCGGTGAACAAGGTGGACCTCATCGATTACGACGAGGCGACGTTCACCGTCATCGCCAAGGAGTTCACCACGCACGCCACGTCGCTGGGCTATACCGAGGGGGCGGTGTTGGCCATTCCCGTGTCGGCGTTGCACGGCGACAACGTGGCCACCCGGTCGGAGAGCACACCCTGGTACCAGGGCCCGACGCTGCTCGAACACCTGGAGACCGTGCCCGTGGAACCCGATCCGCACGAGGCGACGTTCCGCTTCCCGGTGCAGTACGTGATCCGGCCACGCACCCCCGAGCACCCCGACTACCGCGGGTACGCCGGGCAGATCGCCGCGGGCACCGTACGTCCGGGAGACGAGGTCGTCGTACTGCCCCAGGGCCTGCGTAGCACCGTCGAACGTATCGACACGCCCGCCGGTCCCCTGGCCGAGGCCAGCGCGGGGACGTCCGTGACGATCCTGCTGTCGGACGAACTCGACATCGCCCGGGGCGACCTGCTCGCGGCATCCGGCACGGCCGCGCCGACCGTGACCGACGAGTTCGACGCCACGTTGTGCTGGCTGTCGACCACATCCCTCAAGCCGGGAACGAGAGTGCTCGTCAAGCACGGCACCCGCACCGTTCAGGCACTGGTGGAAGAACTCGGGTCCCGATTCGACGAGCAGACTCTGTCCATTGTCGAAAGCCCTGAGCAGCTGGAACTCAACGCCATCGCCTCGGTGCGGCTGCGTTTGTCCGAGGCCATCCCCGTGGACGACTACGGTGACAGCCCACGCACGGGCGCGTTCCTGGTGATCGACCCTTCCAGCGGCGACACCCTGGCCGCAGGGCTCGTCGGCGAACGGTTCGCCGCACTCGACGTGTGACGGTGCGCGACGTGGCCACGCAATCCCCGTTCGGCCCGTCCGGCCTGCCCGCACTCGTAGCCGTAGCGCACGGCAGCCGGGACCCGAGGTCCGCCGCTACGGTGCGCGCGCTCGTGGACCTGGTGCGGGCGGGCACACCGCACGTGGACGTGCGGACGGCGTTCCTCGACCTGTCCGACCCTCCCATTGCGGACGTGCTCGCCGACCTGCACGGCGAAGGGCACCGGCACGTCGTTGTGGTGCCGCTGCTGCTCGGCGACGCCTACCACGCCCGCGTGGACCTGCCAGGCATCGTGGACCGGGTCACCGCTCGGCTGCCACAGCTGCGAGTCACGGTGTCGCACGTTCTCGGCACCGATCCGGCGCTGTGCGAGCTCGCTCTGCGGCGAGTCCGGGAGACCGGCGAGGACCTGGACGATCCGCGACTCGGTGTGGTGCTCGCGGCCGTGGGGTCCTCCCACACGCACGCGAACGCTGCCGTGGAGCGGATCGCCGAGGACTGGCAGGCCCGCCACGGGTTTCTGGCCGCTCCGGCGTTCGCGAGTGTCGCGCAACCCGACGTCCCCGCCGCGCTGGCGGCGCTACGGGCTCGCGGTGGGCAACGGTTCGTCGTGGCGTCCTGGTTCCTGGCTCCGGGACTGTTGCCGGACCGCGTCCGCGACGCGGCGCACGCGGCAGCGCCCGGCACGAGTGTCGCCGCGCCCCTCGGCGCGGAACCGGTGCTCGCCGAGGTGGTGCTCCGCCGCTACGCCGACGCTCTCGCGACACTGCCGAGCCTCCGCTCGGCCTGACCCGTGTCCGCAGCCTGTGTAGCTGTGTCCGCAGTCTGTGTAGCTGTGTCCGCAGTCTGCGGGGTCAATACAGAAGTGTGATCACCACACCGCCGTAGATCGCCGCGAGCAGAACACCGTCGAACCCCAGGCGCAACCAGCCGAGACGTTGCCGCAACAGCAGTCCGCCCAGGAGCACGGCGGTCATCAACAACGCGGCCGTGGTGAGGAACAACTGATCCTCTCCGGCCCCGTGGAACAGGGACCCTCCACGGAACGCGACGTCACCCACGACGAGGTTCAGTGCGTCGAGGCTGTTTCCGCCGATCACCGCGGCCACCGCCAATGTCAGCGCTCCCCGCCGCACCGCGGTGATCGCTGTCACCGTCTCGGGTAAAGCGTTGATCCCTCCCATGAGAACCGCGCCCACGAACCCCTCGCTGAGCGCTGTCACCTCCACGACGCTTTCCGCCGCCCGAGCCACTCCCCAACCACCGATCACAACGACGATCGCGAGAGCCGCGAACTCCGCCGCGAGCAACTTCGACGACCGTGCGCCGAACGGGTCGAATTCCTCGGGACGGTCCAGCCGTGTCTCTCGGGTGATCACCGCCGTCCACATCGGTCCTTCGCGGTCGTGGATCAGCTTCAGCCCGCCGAGGTAGAGCGCCACCATGATCCGTGACACGGGATGTACGCCGAACACGGTCACCTCGGGGCTGAACGAACCCAACAACGCCGTACTGAGCAACACGATCAGCAGGCAGCCGAACAGCAGGTTCTGTTCCGAGGCCGCGGCGTATTCCAAGTTGACCCTGCGATAGGCGGCGTCGGCGGCCACGATCGCCAGTGTCTGCACCGCTATCCCGCCGACGGCGTTGCTGTAGGCCAGCTGGGGCGAGTCCGCCGCGGCGGTGACGGCCGTCATCGCGATACCGGACAACGACGTCACCAGTCCGAAGAACACAGCGCCGAAGAACGCCTCGCCCCAGCCGGTGCGGTCGGCCAGCGTGTCGCCGAGGCTGACGAGCCGGATGCTGCACACCACGGTGATGGCTCCGGCGGTGAGGAACACCACGACAGCGAGCCAGAGCGGCCACAACTGAGTGACCACGTTGTTCACGGTGAGCGGCTCCCCTCGTCGAGGACGGCGACGAGTGGGGTTCGAGGTGTCCGCATGGCTTTCCAGTGTGCGGGAACGGCACTGACCGTGCAGCGCAACCGACAGCGCAGTCCGCGGACACGGCTACACAGCCTGCGGACACGACGACACAACCCGCGGACACGGCTACACAGCTTGCGGACACGGTGTCGGGAGGGGGCTGTGTGCCAAGGTATGGACATGGCTGACAAACTGGTGCACTACACCACCGCGACAGGGGTCGCCACGATCACCCTGGACTCCCCGCACAACCGCAACGCGCTGTCCGCCGCGCTGCGAGCACAATTCGCCGCGAATCTGGAACGCGCCATCGACGACGACACCGTGCGCGTCATCGTGCTCGATCACACCGGCCCGGTCTTCTGCGCCGGAATGGACCTCAAAGAGGCCAAGGGTGCGAATGCCGGACAGCAGGGCGTCAACGACTTTCCCGCGCTGCTGCAACAGCTGTGGACGAGCCCGAAACCGGTGATCGCCAAGCTCGCGGGCCCGGCGAGGGCGGGTGGTGTCGGGTTGGTCGCCGCCACCGACATCGCCGTCGCGGTGGAAGAGGCCACGTTCGCTTTCACCGAGGTCCGCATCGGTGTCGTACCTGCGGTGATCTCGGTGACCGTGTTGCCCCGAATCGACGCTCGTGCCGCCCACGAACTGTTCCTCACGGGCGAGACGTTCGATGCCCGCCGGGCCGCCGAGATCGGCCTGCTCAACGCCGCGGTACCCGCCGACAAGCTCGACTCCACCGTCGAACGCTACGTCCGCTCGCTCTCCCTTGGAGCACCGACCGCGCTCGCGGCAACGAAGGAACTGCTCCAGGGCGAGACGGCACGCACCATGCCCGAGGTGTTCAAAAAGATGCAGGCGCTGTCCGCACAGTTCTTCGCCGGGAAAGAAGGGCAGGAGGGGATCGCGGCGTTCGCCGAGAAACGTTCGCCGAACTGGGTTCCCCGCACTTAGCGGACCAGCCGATCGAAACGCTGCGGGCTCACCCGCGAGGATGGCCCGCAGCGATCAATCGGCCAGAACCACGGTCAACTGGCGCCCGTCCCGGCGTCCCGCACGGGGGGTGAGAGCACGCTGGGCGTCGGAGAGCACGCTGTGCACCGCGAGGTACGACTTGAGGTCGCTGCGTTTGAGTACCTCGGAGGCTCGCCAGATCAACACGTGCTCACCGGGTGGAAGCCACGACAGATCGGTAAGCCCGTCGTACAACGTGTCGAGGTTGCGACCGAAGTGGTCGGGCAGCGACAGCGCCGCCGCGATGGCGTTCAGGGTGCTGCCCCTGTCGGGATGCTGCGCCGTGTCCACCACGTGCGCGTAGGCGCCACGGGCGCGTGCCTGGTCGGCGACGGTCTTCGAATCGAGCTTGGGTTTGACGGTCATCACTGCGTTCCCACCGTGACGTCCTGCGGACCACCCGCAAGGATCGGATGTTGTGTGAGGCAACAACGCCTCCCTCATACCGAAGGTCAAGCGTCCGGATCCGGAACCGGCGTGGGGGTGTCGCACCCGACCCGCCCCCATACCGTGCCGGCTTCCGACAGCGGGGCGGACGCCAGCGCGACGCCGTGACCGAGTTCCGCGCTCGGCAGGCTACCGCTAGGGGGGCCTGGATTGCCAACCCCCATCGCTCGTTGTGCGAACCAGCCCACGATAGCCAACACGATGAGAGCGAGGAGGGCGATGCGGATACGTCTACGAGACAGCATCAGGCCTCCCACCACGGCGTTCACCGCCGGAACCGTTGTCGGCGACGTCGGCGCGGCGCAACCGGCCGACCTGGTCCGCCACGACCTCCACTCCACGGTGGATCACCCATGCCATACCGGCGCACAACGGCAAGAGCACAGCGGCGACCAGAACGAACTGAATCGGGAACCATTGCTGTGCGAGCCACAGCTCGAAGCCGTCCCACCAGCGGGCCACTCCGTCGAACACACAAACGAGCCTACGCCAGGTAGGTTGACGCCATGTTCGCCGTCTACGCCAAAGAACCGAACGCTGACAACCCGTTGGCCTCGCTCGTCGTGGGCGAGCGGCCCGACCCCGAGGTACCCGAAGGCTGGGTGCGGGTGTCGGTGCGCGCTGCCAGCCTCAACATGCACGACATCTGGACCCTGCGGGGGGTGGGGATCAAACCCGACCAGTTCCCCATGATCCTCGGCTGTGACGGAGCAGGTGTTCTCGACGACGGCACCGAGGTGGTGCTGCACTCGGTGGTCAACGACCCCGCGTGGCGTGGTGACGACACGCTGGACCCGAAGCGGACCCTGCTCACCGAGAAGTACCAGGGCACGTTCGCCGGCAGTGTGGTGGTTCCCGCACGTAACGTGCTGCCCAAGCCCGCGGGCCTGTCCTTCACGGAAGCCGCCACGATGGGGACCGCGTGGCTGACCGCCTACCGCATGTTGTTCGTCAAGTCAGGGCTGCGGCCGGGACAGACGATGCTGGTGCAGGGCGCGTCCGGTGGGGTGTCCACGGCGCTCGTCCAGCTGGGGCGTGCCGCCGGTTTCCGCGTGTGGGTGACCGGGAGGACGGAGGAGAAGCGGGCTCTGGCCGAGCGTCTCGGCGCGCACACGACGTTCGAATCGGGGGCGCGCCTGCCGGAACGGGTGGACGCCGTGTTCGAAACCGTCGGGAAGGCCACGTGGGCCCACTCGCTGAAGTCGCTGAAGCCGGGCGGCACCGTCGTGGTCTCGGGCTCCACGAGCGGTCCGGACCCGAGCGCCGACCTGCAGCGGGTGTTCTTCCTCCAGCTACGGGTGGTGGGTTCGACGATGGGCACGCGTGACGAGCTGGCCGATCTGCTCTCCTACGTCGACCTGATGGGGATTCGCCCACAGATCGGCGCTGAACTGCCCCTGTCCGAGGCGGCACAGGGTTTCTCCGACATGTTGAACGGAAACACCGCGGGCAAGATCGTCTTTACCCATCAGGGATAACGACCTGACCGCCCCTCGGGGAAGTACCGGGCGACGTGGCGAGCCGAGGTTTCGGCACCGGCTCGCCACGTCGAAGCACCCGGTCCGCGAGCGTGCGCGGCGAGTCATGGCTCTCGTCGACGGCGTGTTACCCGAATCGCCTCGCCGCCCGGGTCAAGGCTTCCCGAGCCTCACTCCACAGCGTGTCGATGATCTCGGCAGCGGATCCGGTGCGGGCGAGAGCATAGGTCTGCCCCGCCCACAGCGACATGGCCTCCGGATCGCCCGCTTGACTCGCCGCGGCCCTCACCGGCTTGGTGAGCCGATGCAACTGGGGATAGGCCGCCGGAGCATGGTCGGAGTGCTCTTGCAGGAAACGGTTGACCAGACCGCGGGCGGGACGGCCGCTGAACGCCCGCGTAAACGCGGTAGGCCGTTCGCCTTCGGCCAGTACCTGCCGCTGGGTGGCGTTCGTCCCGGCCTCGTCGGCCCTCAGGAACGCGGTTCCCAGTTGCGCCGCCGCAGCACCCGCCGTGAGCACGGCCGCCACGTCGGCACCGTGCACAACGCCCCCTGCGGCCACCAACGGCAGGTCGGTGACCCCCGAGACGAGCCGCAGCGCGGCCAACAGCCCGTACAGCGCGCCTCCGCAGGGATCGTCCGGGTCGTCGGTGAACAGGCCACGGTGACCACCCGCCTCGAATCCCTGCACGCACAACGCGTCGGCGCCGACCTCGGTGGCCTGACGCGCCTCGTCCGGCGACGTCACGGTGACCACCACGGTGGTACCCACCTCGTGCAACCGTTCGATGTCCGACTCGGCGGGCAATCCGAAGGTGAACGAGACGACGGGAACCCGTGACTCTACGAGCAGGTCCAACTTTGCGGAGTAGCCGTCGTCGTCCCAACGAGGCTCCCCCGGCTCCGTACCGAACCGTTCGGCCTCTCGGCTCATCCGCTCGACATACGCACTGGCGTCTACAATGGAGCGTATTCCGGGGACGAACAGATTCACTCCGAAGGCGGTGTCCGACAGGCGCCGGACGACCGCGATCTGTTCGGCCAGACTCGCGGCGGTGAGGTATCCGCCCGCGAGGTATCCGAAGGCTCCGGCTCGCCCCGCCGCGGCGACGAGCTCGGGCGTGGAGGGGCCACCGGCCATGGGCGCGGCGATCACGGGCACGCGCAAGCTGTCGAACATGGCACAAGCGTACGAATAAGCTCACCGGCCAGGTGACGCGCCCACCGGTTCACACCCTCGTTCCCGTGAAGCCGGAGGTGACACAAGCCCACGGACGAGATCTGGGCGCGCCACGGAGGGAGTCGCGGAGGAAACGGACTCCCTCGGAGGCTACTTCTTACCCTTGCCCTTGCTCTTGTCGCTCTTGTCCGCCTTGTCCCCATCGCCGGAAGACAGCGCGGCGACGAAGGCCTCCTGCGGCACCTCCACGCGGCCGACCGTCTTCATGCGCTTCTTGCCTTCCTTCTGCTTCTCCAGCAGCTTGCGCTTACGCGAGATGTCACCGCCGTAGCACTTGGCCAACACGTCCTTGCGGATGGCTCGGATGGTCTCGCGGGCGATGATGCGGGACCCGATAGCGGCCTGGATGGGGATCTCGAACTGCTGCCGCGGAATGAGCTCTCGCAGCCTGCTCGCCATCTTGTTGCCGTACGCGTAGGCGGCGTCCTTGTGCACGATCGCGGAGAACGCGTCCACCGGCTCGCCCTGCAACAGGATGTCCACCTTGACCAGATCAGCGGCCTGGTCACCCGCCTCCTCGTAGTCGAGCGAGGCGTAGCCACGGGTGCGCGACTTCAACGCATCGAAGAAGTCGAAGATGATCTCGGCCAGTGGAAGCTTGTACCGCAGCTCCACCCGGTCTTCCGACAGGTAGTCCATCCCCAGCAACTGACCGCGTTTGCCCTGGCAGAGCTCCATGATGGCGCCGATGAACTCCGAGGGCGCGATCACGGTCACCTTGCTGACCGGCTCGCGTACCTCGTCGATCTTGCCGTCGGTGGGCCAGTCCGTCGGGTTGGTGACGATGTGTTCGGTGCCGTCCTCCATGAACACCTGGTACACCACGTTCGGAGCCGTGGCGATCAGGTCGAGGCCGAACTCGCGCTCCAACCTGGCCCGGGTGATCTCCAAGTGCAGCAGCCCGAGGAACCCGCACCGGAAACCGAAACCCAACGCCGCGGACGTCTCGGGCTCGTAACTGAGGGCGGCGTCGTTGAGCCGCAACTTGTCCAGCGCGTCACGCAGAACGGGGTAGTCGGAGCCGTCCACCGGATACAGGCCCGAGAAAACCATGGGCACCGGCTCGCGGTAACCCGCGAGAGGTTCCTCGGCGCCCTTGCGGTCGAGGGTCACGGTGTCGCCTACCTTGGACTGCCGGACGTCCTTCACCCCGGTGATGAGGTATCCCACCTCACCCACCCCGAGACCGGCACACGACTTCGGTTCCGGGGAGATGATGCCGACGTCCAACAGCTCGTGCGTGGCGTTCGTGGACATCATCCTGATGCGTTCCCGCGGCGTGATCTTGCCGTCCACGACCCTGATGTAGGTGACGACACCGCGGTAGGTGTCGTACACCGAGTCGAAGATCAACGCCCTCGGAGGCGCGTCCGGGTCACCCTCCGGAGGCGGCACCTGCGTCACCACCTGGTCCAGCAGCTCCTGCACGCCCTCCCCGGTCTTCGCCGAGACCCGCAGCACGTCCCCGGGGTCGCACCCGATGATGTTGGCGAGCTCGGCGGCGTACTTCTCGGGCTCGGCGGCGGGAAGGTCAATCTTGTTGAGGACCGGGATGATGTGCAGGTCCTTGTCGAGAGCGAGATAGAGGTTCGCCAACGTCTGCGCCTCGATGCCCTGCGCCGCATCCACCAGCAGGATGGCGCCCTCGCAGGCCTCCAGCGCACGCGAGACCTCGTAGGTGAAGTCGACGTGCCCCGGCGTGTCGATCAGGTGCAGCACATGGTCCTGGCCCTCGTACCGCCACGGCAGGCGCACGTTCTGCGCCTTGATGGTGATGCCCCGCTCCCGCTCCAGGTCCATGCGGTCGAGGTACTGGTCACGCATCGTCCGTTCCTCAACCACACCGGTGAGCTGCAGCATCCGGTCGGCCAGGGTGGACTTGCCGTGGTCGATGTGGGCGATGATGCAGAAGTTACGGATGAACTCCGGCGGTGTGAACGTGGTGTCGGCTGACGGGCGTGGCTGTGTCACTCAGATACCTCGGATCACTCGCGGCTGGTGAAGTCCATGTTCCCATGGTGCCCCACAGGGGAATTCCGGGGTGATCCCCGATGCAAGGTCGCGACTTTCGTGCTGACCTCGAACTATGAGTTCTCTCGGACAGGCACTCGATCGCGCTTTCGGCCGCCCCCGAGGCCCACTGGGCAGGCTGGGCGGCATAGCGATGGCCCGTGGTAACGCCGCCACCGAACGACACGTCGTGTCGGTGGCCAAGCCCGGCCCGGAGGAGACGGTACTCGTCGTCGGTCCGGGACCGGGTGTCGGACTCGAGGCCGCCGCCGAGAGAGCACGGCTGGTGATCGGCATCGACCCGTCACGCGAGATGCTCGACCTGTGTCGGAAGCGCTGCGCCGACGCGATCCGGTCGGGGAACGTGCTGCTGCGGCACGCGACCGCCGCCCGGACCGGACTGAACGCCGAGACCGCCGACGTCGTGCTGAGCGTCAACAACGTACACCTGTGGGAGGACCGGGCCGCCGCTTTCGCCGAGCTGTACCGCGTGCTGCGCCCCGGCGGGCGGATCGTGCTCTCCGCACACGAAAAGTGGCTGTCGGTGTCCCGCCACGCTCTCGCGGCCGAGACCGAGGACGCGGGATTCACCGACACCCAGACGTGGACATGGCAACCACCCGGCCCACTCGCCGCCCGAGCGGCGCAACTGCGGGCTTGGCGTCCGAGCTGAGCGGGCTACCCGCCCTCTACCTATCCGGGTGGTCCCGGATGTCGACCCGCAAGGGATGGTCGGCCGGGATCTCCACGAGCACGATGCGAGTGCCATCGGGGTCGGACAGCCACGCCTCGTTGAGACCCCACGGCTCCCGCCGTGGCTCGCGATCGAATTCGACGCCCTTCCCCTCCAACTCCGCGACGACCGCGGGCAGGTCCCTCACCTGAAGCCACAACGACACGTCCCGCGTGCGCCCTTCCTCGCCCCGGCCCACGACCTCCAAAAAGCCACCGCCGAGGAAGAACACGGTTCCGCCGGGGAACTCGCGGTAAATCGCCAGCCCGAGGATGTCCCGATAGAAGGCCGTGGTCACCTCAGGATCTTTCGGATTCAGCAGGATGCGACTGCTCAGCACGTCCATGACCTCAACCGTCTCACGATGCGGGCCGGGGGTGCGACATTCACGACCTTCGAGCGTTGCTAGGCTGGTCAATCGTTGTCGTGCGGCATTCCGCAGGGGAGGAAACCCGCACCAGCCACGGTTCGGGGCCGTACGAGCGCGGCAACGACGTAACCGCCGATAAGAAGAAGGAACGCGTACATGGCCAACATCAAGTCCCAGATCAAGCGCATCAAGACCAACGAGAAGCGGCGCCAGCGCAACCAGTCGGTGAAGTCGGCGGTGAAGACCGCGATCCGCAAGTTCCGCCAGGCCGCCGACGCCGGCGACAAGGCCAAGGCCGTGGAACTGCAGCGCGAAGCCGCCCGCAAGCTCGACAAGGCCGCGAGCAAGGGCGTGATCCACAAGAATCAGGCCGCGAACAAGAAGTCCGCGATGGCCCAGCGCGTCAACGCGCTCTGAATCGCCGCGGACGACAACGCCGCCGCAAAAACGCCGAAGGTCCCGGAAACGACAAGGTCGCCGGGACCTTCAGTGTTCTCGCCTGTTCTCGCCTGTTTTCGACTATTTTCGCCTGCTTCCGGCCGTTCCCCGGCTGTTTCCCGACCTGTCTTTACGACCGTTTCCGACCTGCCCGACTTCTCTGCGCGCTCAACGCCGATCGCGGGCGGAGACGATGTCGAGCACCGCACGTTCGAGTGCGTACTCCGGGTCCGCCGCCGCGCCCTTGACCTCGGCGTTCACCTTGGCGACGACCCGCATGGCCTCGGCGAGGCCCCCGGAACTCCAACCACGGGACTGACTCTGCGCCTTGCGGATCTTCCACGGCGGCATGCCCAGCTCCCCCGCCATGTGGTTGGGGTTACCACGGCCGGCCGCCGACACCCGGGCGATCGTGCGCACCGCGTCGGCCAGGGCGTCGGCGATCAACACGTGGGCGACCCCGATCTGCTGCGCCCACCGCAGTGATTCCAACGCGGCCGCACGATCCCCGGCCACAGCCTTCTCCGCGACCTGGAAACCGGTCACGTCGGCACGGCCCCGGTGGTAACGACGTACCGCCTCTTCGTCGACCGAACCGCCCGAATCGGCTACCAGCTGAGCCGCTGCCGACGCCAGCTCTCGCAGGTCGGTGCCCACCGCGTCGATGAGGGCCACCACAGCCGGCGCGTCGATACGCCCGCCCGCTCGGCGTACCTCGTTGCGGACGAACGCCTCCCGCTCGGCGGCTTTGGTGATCTTGGGGCATTCCGTGACCACCGCACCGGCTTTACGCAACGCCGAAGGCAACGATTTCGCGGCCTTGCTGCGCCCTCCCCCACTGTGCACGACCACGAGCACGATGCCGTCCGCCGGAGCGGCGACATAGGACAGCACGGCGTCGGCGTTCTCCTGGGAGATCTCCTGCGCTGCGTCGAGCACGATGACACGCCCCTCGCTGAACAGCGACGGGCTGACCAACTCGGCGAACTGCGCCGGAGTGAGATCGCTCACGCGCACCCGGGTCGCGTCCGTCGTAGGGTCTGCCAGGCGCGCGGTGTCGAAGGCCTCGCGAACAGCCCGTTCGACGAGCAATTCCTCCTCGCCGAGAACGAGATGCAACGGCGGTGGTGTGGTGGTTGGACCGGTCACGTCTCGATCCTGCCACGGCCGACTTCGCCCGCACGGTGGTGGCGCATCCCGATATCCCTGCCGTAGGCTGCCACTCGACGTCGCGGTGACCGCCACGTCACACAATCGAATAGCTCATCCAGAGGGGCAGAGGGACCGGCCCGTTGAAGCCCCGGCAACCGGCGTCAGCCTGTCATCTCGAATCCTGCGAGATAGCTGACGGCATCGGTGCCAATTCCGCCCCGCGTCAGCGGGACAGATGAGGAAGGACCTCGCGATGACCGTAGTGGCAGCCACACACTCCGACCGCGCCGTCGATCTCGGCCCCGCCGTTGAGCTGGTGTCGAAGGAAGAGGGCCACCGTCAACCCCTGGCTCCCGAGTTCGTCTCTCCGCACGACTTCTCGCCTCTGGAGGTCGCCTATGACTTCGGGCGGGTCCGTAGGGAGGAGATCGAGTCCGGGCCTCGCAACATCTGGCGGTACAAGAAGCTGCTGCCCGTCCCGTCCGATGTCGAGAAGATTCCCAACACCGAGCCCGGCTTCACGCGACTGGTGCGTGCCGATCGGCTGGCGAAGGCACTCGGGGTGCGCCGACTGTGGGTGAAGGACGACACCGGGAACCCGACGCACTCGTTCAAGGACCGGGTGGTCGCTGTCGCGCTGGCCGCTGCGCACGAGTTCGGTTTCGACACGCTCGCGTGCCCCTCGACGGGAAATCTCGCCAACGCCGTCGCCGCTGCCGCGGCCAGGGCGGGGTGGCGTTCGGTCGTGCTCGTCCCGTCTTCGTTGGAGCGGGCGAAGATACTGACGACCGCCGTGTACGACGGTGCGTTGGTCGCCGTGGACGGCAACTACGACGACGTCAATCGGTTGGCCACCGAGCTCTCCGCCGAGCACGAGACATGGGCGTTCGTCAACGTCAACGTGCGTCCCTACTACTCGGAGGGGTCGAAGACCCTCGCTTTCGAGGTCGCCGAGCAACTCGGCTGGCGGCTGCCCGAACAGATCGTCGTCCCCATCGCCTCCGGTTCCCAACTGACCAAGGTGGACAAGGGTTTTCGGGAACTGGGTGAACTCGGTCTGGTCGACCCGAGCCGGTACCGTGTGTTCGGCGCGCAGGCCACCGGATGTTCGCCCGTGTCCACGGCTTTCCGCGAGGGTCACGATGTGGTGCAGCCGGTGCGACCCGACACCATCGCCCGTTCGCTGGCGATCGGCAACCCCGCCGACGGGCCTTATGTGCTCGACACCGTGCGGCGCACCGGTGGTGCGATCGAGGACGTCACCGACGACGAAGTGGTGGAAGGAATCCGGCTGCTGGCGCGAACGGAGGGCATCTTCACCGAAACGGCCGGTGGAGTCACCGTGGCGACGGCGAAGAAACTCGTCGACACCGGCAAGCTCGATCCCGATGCCGAGACCGTCCTACTGATCACCGGGGACGGTTTGAAGACGCTCGACGCGCTCGGTGATCACGTCGGCCCCAAGGCAACGGTTCCACCGTCGGTGGAGGCCGTGCAAGCCGCACTGGACGCCTGAACCGCCGCCGTATCGAGGGTCCTCTTCGGACAACCGCGGGTTCGTCGTCGTGCAGCACCACGGCGGTGTCACCGCCCGTGTCGGTCCTGGCTACCAACGATCCCAGCCCACGAAGCACCCGGTGTGTCTCGGGGCTGGGGTGGCCGTAGGTGTTGTCCGCCCCGACACTGGTGATCGCGATCCTCGGTGACACCGCCTTCAGAAACATCGCGAGTGTGTACCGGCTGCCGTGATGGGGGACCTTGAGGATGTCGGCACGTAGGTCCGTGCCCATGGCGAGAAGTTCCGCTTGGGCTGCCAGCTCCACGTCACCGGTGAGCAGGATGCGTCCCGCCGGTGTGGTGGCTCGGAGCACGAGCGACGTGTTGTTGATCGTGGTGCCGTCGGTGTCTTCGGCGTCTTCGGCGTCTTCGGCGGCGACGTTCTCCTCCGTCGCAGGGGCGAGTACGTCGATCCGCAGCTCGTGCCATGCCAGCCGGTCCCCCGCGTTCAGCCGGACCAGCGGGACTCGGCGGTCGGTCGTGAGGTCCACGACTTCCCGCCACGCCCAGTGCGGTGCGCGTCCCGGCCCCACGGCCACCCCTCCGACGGCACGTCCCTCGAAGACCGCGGACAAGCCTCCCACGTGGTCCGCATGCAGGTGAGTCAGCACCACCAGCGGCACCCGTTCCACCCCGAGCCGGTCCAGACAGCGGTCGAGAGCGGCGGGGTCCGGTCCGGTGTCGACGACGACGGCTCGGGCGGGCTCCCCTGTGGCCAGGACGAGTCCGTCGCCCTGCCCGACGTCACACGCCACCAACACCCAGTCGTCCGGAGGCCATGCGGGTGCGAGCACCCGGGTCGGAACCAGGAACAGCACCGTGCCGACCGCCACCAGCGCCACCGCCAGGGGGATCCAACGAAACCGCAGGCCGCACAACAGCACCGCCACTACGAGCATGGCGAGTGCACCACCCCACCATCCGGATGGCCATGGGATCACCGCGCCGGGCACCGAAGCGGCGTGACGCGCGACGAGGATCAGCCAACTGACCGCCGGGCCCACTACGTACACCACGATCTCCGCCGCGCCGGGCCACAACGGAGCGAGAGCGGTGGCGGCTGTTCCGAGAACGGTTATCGGGGCAACGACGGGAGCGGCCGCGAGGTTCGCGGCCACGGATACCAAGCTCACTTCGCCGACCATTCCCGCGATGACCGGGGCCGTCGCGAAGAACGCGACGGTGGGCACGGCCAGCGCGTCGGCGACTCCGCCGGGAACTCCGCGCCGCTCCAATGCTCGCGACCACAGCGGAGCGAGCAGCACCAGTCCGGCCGTCGCCACGACCGACAGCGTGAAGCCCATGCTGACGGCCATTTCGGGGTCGTACAGTACGAGCACGCACACTGCGGCCGCGAGGGCCGGAAGCGCCGACCCTCGTCGTCCCAGGAGGAGCGCGAGCAGCCCCACAGCACCCATCACACCTGCCCGCAACACGCTCGGCTCGTAGCCCACGAGGACGACGAAACCGAGCAGCGCCGCACCCGCCAGTGTCGCCGACAGTCGAGGACCGCACCGTAGTCCGCGGGCAAGTAGGAGCACCGCACCGCATAGAATGGCCACATTGGACCCAGAGACTGCGGTCAAGTGGGACATACCCGCGTCGAGGAACTCCTGCTCCACCCGTTCCGACAGTTCACCGGTGTCTCCGACCACCAGCCCGGGCAGTAATCCCGCCGGCTCCTCCGACAACACGGCACAGACGGCGCGCAGTGTCGAACGCAACGACTCGGACACGCGTTGCCACCACGGTGCGGTGCCCTCCACCTCGGGTGGCCCACGCACGAAGCCGACCGCCACCGTCATCTGGTGTGGCCGAGCAGGCGCTAGCTCTGCTCGCACCGTCACCCGCTGGCCCACCAGTACATCGCCCCACGTCGCTGCCGGAGCGATGAGCAGCACCCGGCCCTGCGAGTCGATTCGCTCGCCGTCCACCACCGCCGTGACGGTATCCACCGGCACGAGCACCGACCGCATTCCCCCCGGACGCCCCGCGTATCCGTCGGCATGCACCGAGTGTGGTCGTTGAGTCACCACCGCCGACAACCCCACCTCCCCGCCCACGAGGGCGATCTCGCGGAGTTCGGCGTGCTCCGCGTCGTACAACCGGGCGCTCACAGGCCATGCGGTCAACAGTCCGCACAGGAGGAGAGCACCCGCTGCGGGCAACCAACGACGGTGTTCGCGGTCTTGAGAACGGGATGCTCGTCGCGCCAACACGACCGCGACCGAACCGCCGATGAGCCCGCACACCGCGCTCGCCCACCACCCCCACAGGAGCCCGAGGATCGCGCCCACCCACACCGTGACCGCGGCCGGAACCAGTCGCCAGTCATGCGTCGTCGCGTCCTTTCGAGCACCGATCTCCGCGGCTCTGATCACCACCTCGGTCCACCGTCATCCGACCGACACCCGGTCGCGTAGGCGCGCGAACCGTTTGTCACCGATACCGTCGATCTCCCGAAGTTGGTTCACCGCCGTGAACCTTCCGTGGCGTTCCCGCCACTCGAGGATGCGGGCTGCCGTGGCCTCACCCACCCCGGGCAGAGTCTCCAGCAACTGCCGATCCGCTGTGTTCAGATCCACTTTGGCATCCGATGTGGACGGACTTGCGGGTTCAGCCCCGGCCGGAGGGCGTTCCGCTCCCGGTGGTGGGGTGACACCGACGTAGATCTGCTCACCGTCGGACACGCGGCGCGCCAGGTTGACCGTCAGCAGGTCGTCGTCGCTGCCGGCTCCACCGGCCATCTCGATGACATCGGCGACCCGGGCCCCGGGCCGCACGGTGATCAGTCCGGGTTCGGCCACCGTGCCCACCACACTGACGACGAGCGAGGTGGGTTCGTCGGCAGTGGTCGGAGCCGCGCCCGAAGGCGCGGTGCCCGAACCACCGGCCTGTTCCGGCGAAGCCGAGACTTGACGAACGGTCGGCAACGGTGGTGCACGTTCCGGCTCGGGCCTGTTCCCGATCACCACCGCCACAGCGACAGCGATCACCAGAACACCGCCCAGGACGGCGACGATCGTGAGCCGTCGCCGTGGCGCCGTAGCACGCCGTCCTCCGGGAAGCCACCGTTCGATCAGCCCGCCGCTCCCCCCAAAGGTCGTCGCCGCCGAGTGCCGCCGGGAGGAAGACGACGACCGACGGCCCGCGGCCGTCTCTGCCGCGGCGGCGAGTTGCGCCAATCGGACCCTCGGGCGTGTTTCTTTCTCGTCCTCGTCTCCACCGGCCGGATCAACACTCGTCGCCGGATCGTCTTCCACGGTCCGCGCATCGTCGGCTTCGGTCGAAGTGGTGCCGGGAGCGCTGTGGGCGGCGTGTCGCCGCTTCCGGGCGGTAGCCGGTGTCTCTGGGTGTGCTGTCTCGAACACGCATTCGACGCTACGGCGGCGAGGCTCACCGCCGCGAAACGACGTCGCGACCGTTGTGGACAACTCCGCCCCTGTGGACAACTCCACCGCCGCCGGTACCGTTCGGACACCTCCGGCACCGTTCGACCGTCACGACGAGCCTCACGCCACAGGAACGGAACGCTGTACCACGACTCCGAGCACACCGGGACCGGCATGGGCCCCGACCACGGCCCCGAGCTCGGACACCACACACCCGGACGATCTGTGCAGCCGTTCGTCGAGTCGCGTGGCAAGGTCGGACGCGCGCTCCGGTGAGGCCAGGTGGTGAACGGCGAGCGCCACCTCGTCGTCCCCGGCCGCCTCCACGGCGAGATCCACCAACCGGTTCACCGCGCGCTGCATCGTGCGCACTTTCTCCAACGGACGGATCTCGCCGTCGGCCATGTGCAACACGGGCTTCACCGCGAGTGCCGTGCCGAGCAACGCCGCGGCGGGGCCGATCCGCCCGCCCCGTCTCAGGTGTTCCAGGGTTTCCACGGCGAACAGCGTCTCGGAACGCGCGGCCGTCTCCGTCGCGGCTCGTTCCACCTCCTCGGCAGAAGCTCCCCGACGTGCCGCTTCGGCGGCCCTCAACACGGCGAACCCCAACCCCATCGCGATGCTGCGTGAATCCACGACTCGCACGAGGTCCGGGCCCACCTCCTGGGCCGCCAGCACGGCGGCCTCCCAAGTGCCGGACAGTTTCTTCGACAGGTGCACCGACACGATCGCGTCGGCCCCGTCCGCCAACGCCTTCCGGAACACCGCCGCGAACTCGGCCGGCGTGGGTCTGGACGTGGTGACGATCCTGCGTTCCCCGAAAGCCTGTGCGAGCGCCGCCTGGCCGACCTCGACACCGTCGAGTGAGGCGACACCGTCGACGAGGACGTGCAGGGGAACGACCCGGATACCGTGCCTCTCGGCGAAACCCTCGGGCAGGTGAGCTGTGGAATCCGTGACAACCGCGACCGGCACGCGGTCAGCCTACGTGGCGGGAGCGGTCGAAGCCGGGCATGCCGGGCGGCCCGGCCACGCTCTTGCCCCGGTGGGTGAGGAGCGGGCGGATCAACTCGGCCATCGCCTTTCCGACCAGGGCGTGTCCGTCCCAGCCCCAATGCATGCCGTCGGGGTTGCCGTGGCCGCCGAAAACGTGCGATCTCACCACGGCGGGAACGTCCAGTACGGGAACATCCACGCGGGCCGCCCACCGCGACACGGCGAGGGCCGTGCGGGGCCGGGCCGTCTGCACATACCCGTACGACGCCGCACGGTGCACCGAGGGAAGCCAACCCACCACGGGCAATGACGGCCTCAGCACCCGCAACGCCGACACCGCCATGTCGAGATATCGCACGGTCAGTCGAGTGGGCAACACCGACGGGTGACCACGCAACGCGGTTGACAACACGGGCTGCGCGGCGAGATACGCCCGCCGAACCGCACGGCGCAATGGATCGGGCCTCAAGTACCGCAAGCCCGTGCGCAGGTACGTGGGCAGCGGCGACGGCAACGTGTCCATGCTCCCCACCGCCAGCACCACGACGTCGGCCCGGTGCAGTTCCGCCCACACCCTCGGGTCACCGGTCATCGACCACCACGCATCGCGCGCCGTCCAACCCGCCCCGGCCACGAGGTCGGCGACACCACCGAGCGACTCCGCCGCCACGTTCGGCCACAAACGGGCGTCGTCCGCCGGATAGCCGCCGTCGGGGCCGTGGAAGCTCAGCGAATCGCCGAACACCAACAGCCGAGGCGAACGGGCGTCACTCACCCGGTGATCCCCGCGTTGTAAGCACGCAGCCGCCAGGAGTCGTCCTGCCGCGTCAGGTCCACCCAATGGCAGTTGGAGATACCCCCGAGAGAGGGCCACAGCTCGTGGGGCAACCGCAGCAGTTTCGCGGTCAACGCGAGGATCAGTCCGCCGTGGGCGGCGAACAGCACGGTCTCGAGCCGTTCCTCGCCGTGCAACAGGTCGACGACCACCTCATGGGCTCTCTCCGCGACATCCAGTCGTGACTCTCCACCGGGCGGTGCCCATGTGACATCGAGACGCCAGCGCTCCCGATCACCCGGGGCCATCTCGTCCACGGCATCGCCCGTGAGGCCCTGCCATTCGCCGAGGTGTGTCTCCCTCAGCCGTTTGTCCAGCCGCAAAGGCAGCTCGAACGCCTCCGTCAACACGGTGGCGGTGTCGGTGGCCCGGCGCAGGTCGGAGGCGATGACGAGATCCGGCGAGAACCGGGCCAGCGCGGGTGCGGCAAACTTCGCCTGCTTCCACCCGACCTCGGTCAACGACGAGTCGAGCTGGCCCTGCATCCGCCCGGCCGCGTTGTAGTCGGTCTCACCGTGCCGCCACAGTAAGAGTCGTCGCAGCGTCACAACGCATCCGTTCCTTGCTCGTCGTCCGCGCCCTCGACCGAGGTTTCCAGTCCCTCGACCTCGATGCGCGGGCAGTCCTTCCACAGTCGCTCGAGGCCGTAGAACGCCCGCTCCTCGGCGTGCTGAACATGCACCACGACGTCGGTGTAGTCGATGAGCACCCAACGTCCTTCCCTGGTGCCCTCCCGGCGAACCGGCTTGTGCCCCGCGCTACGAAGCTTCTCCTCGATGTTGTCAACGATGGCGCCGACCTGACGTTCGTTGGGCGCCGACGCGATCACGAAGATGTCGGTGATCACGAGACGCTCCGAGACGTCGATCAGCACCACGTCGGTTGCCTTCTTGTCCGCGGCCGCACGCGCGGCCGCGGTCGCGAGGTCTCGGGCTTCGGCCGTCGCTGCCACGGTGCTCCTTACGAATTGTTCCAACGTATGCCGAAAAAAGCCTACCCGTAGACGACGCCCAAGGGATGTCCCAGTTCAGGCTGACTCACAGACGTACAACTTGCGCTTGTTGATGTACCGCACCACACCATCGGGCATGAGGTACCACACGGGTTCTCCGTTACGCACGCGTTCACGGCAGCCCGTCGACGAGATCGCCATCGCGGTGACCTCGACGAGACTCACCTTGCCCTCGGGCAGATGGTGATCGTCCAACCGATACCCCGGCCTCGTGACACCGATGAAGTGCGCGAGAGTGAACAACTCGTCCGCATCGCGCCACGTGAGGATCTGTTCCAACGCATCGGCGCCGGTGATGAAGAAGAGTTCGTCGTCGGGGTACTCCAACCGCAGATCACGCAACGTGTCCACCGTGTACGTCTGACCACCGCGGTCGATGTCCACCCGGCTCACCGAGAACACCGGGTTGGAAGCAGTGGCGATCACGGTCATGAGATACCGGTCCTCCGCCTCGGACACCTCACGACCCGCCTTCTGCCATGGCTGACCGGTGGGCACGAAGACCACTTCGTCGAGTCCGAAACGATGCTGCACCTCACTGGCGGCGACGAGGTGGCCGTGGTGAACCGGGTCGAACGTGCCGCCCATGACCCCAATACGGCGTGCGGACATGGGAACCCACCTTAAACGCTACGTACCGTCTCCGGTGTACCGCCGTTCCGTGCAGTGGCGACCGCGACACAGCCGAGGCTTCTCGCCCACCTCGACTGTGTCACGACTCACCGATTCCCGGACGGTCGAGTCGCCGAACGCGCAGCCGGAACGGTCAGGAAGCACGAGCGCAGAGCGGGACCAGGTCGTCCGCGTGAACGACCGCGCGACGCTGCTCCGCGGGCAGCTCGGGGGACGAATGACCGATCAGGTCCGGAAGTTCGGTGACGTCGAACGCCACCACGCCCCGGGCCACCACGGTTTGCGCGTGGTTCACGAGATCGACCACATCGCCGGCCTGGAAGTCACCGTCCACACCCGTGATGCCCGCCGCGAGCAGCGAACGCCGGTGCCGTACGACCGCGGCCACCGCGCCGTCGTCCAGATACAGTCGCCCACGCGAACCCGCCGCGTACCCGAGCCAGAATCGCCGCGCCGACATACGGTTCGAGGACTGCGTGAACGCCGTGCCGACCGCGGCCTCCCCCAACGCGTCCCGGGCGTCGGTCGCGGCGGCGATCAACGCCGGGATCCCGGCCGCCGCGGCCGTGCGCGCAGCGGCGACCTTCGACATCATGCCGCCCGTACCGAGTCCCGAACTGGAACGCCCGACGGAGAGGCCCTCCAAATCGGATTCCGACCTCACCTCGGTGATCTTGTGTGTCCCACCGGAGCGAGGGTCACCGTCGTAGAGGGCATCCACATCGGACAACAACACGAGCCCGTCGGCGCCGACCAGATGCGCGACGAGCGACGCCAGTCGGTCGTTGTCACCGAACCGGATCTCCTCGGTGGCCACGGTGTCGTTCTCGTTCACCACCGGCACCGCGCCCAACGCCAACAGCCGCGAGAACGTGCGCTGGGCGTTGCGGTAGTGCGCGCGGCGCACGACGTCGTCGGAGGTGAGCAACACCTGCCCCACCGTGAGCGAGTACCGGTCGAACGAGCCCGCGTACGCATGCGCCAACGCCAACTGGCCGACGCTCGCGGCGGCCTGCTGTGTCGCCAAGTCCTTCGGCCGAGCACTGATCGACAACGGCGCCAGCCCCGCGCCGATGGCACCCGAGGACACCAACACGATCTGCGTGCCTCGCGCTATCCGTTCGGCGATGGCGTCCACGAGCGCGTCGAGCCTGTCGATGTCGAGCCCGCTACCCGCCGTGGTCAACGCCGACGATCCGACCTTCACCACCAGGCGCTTCGCTCCGGCGATGGCACGCCGTGCCTCACTCATCGGCGTCCTCTGTCTCGTCGCCCTCACTGTCCGGCGCCTCCGTGTCGGGAACACCCTCGCGACGCAGGCGACGCGCCTTCTTACGTTCGGCCGCGGTCATCCTGCTCCGGTCCTCCAACCGGGGGTCGCTGCCCCGACCGGCCAATGCGCTCACCACACCCGGTGTGGAGGGCTCCCAGTCGAAGGTCACACCGTCGATGGTGACCGGACAACCGGGTTCGGCTCCCTTTCGCGCGAGTTCCTTCTCCACGCCCAGCCGGTAGAGCCGGTCGGCGAGATACCCCACGGCCTCGTCGTTGGCGAAGTTCGTCTGCCGCACCCACCGCTCGGGTTTGGCGCCGCGTACGACGAACCCACCGGGTTCGTCGGGGTCCGGCTCCACGGTGAAGCCACCGTCGTCCACGGCCTTGGGCGTCACCACGACCTTCGCCGGTGTGGGCGGTGGTTGCGCGGCACGGTGTTCCTCCACGATCTGGCCGAGTGCGTAGGTCAGCTCCCTCAACCCGGCGTGCGTCGCGGTGGACACCTCGAACACCCGCAGACCACGTGCCTCGAGGTCGGGCCTCACCATCTCGGCCAGCTCGGCGGCCTCGGGTACGTCGATCTTGTTGAGAACCACGACCCTGGGCCGCGAGGCGAGGTCCCCACCGAGCACGGGTGTGTACCGCGCGAGCTCGTCCTCCAACGCGTCGACATCCGACACCGGGTCTCGTCCCGGTTCATACGTCGCGCAGTCCACCACATGCACCAGCACGGCACAGCGTTCGATGTGGCGCAAAAAGTCCAGGCCGAGCCCCCGGCCCTCACTCGCTCCCGGGATCAGACCGGGCACATCGGCCATGGTGAACACGGTGTCCCCCGCACTCACCACACCGAGGTTGGGCACCAACGTCGTGAACGGATAGTCGGCGATCTTCGGCTTGGCCGCCGACAGCACCGAGATCAGCGACGACTTACCGGCCGAGGGGAAACCGAGCAGCCCCACGTCGGCGACGGAACGCAACTCCAGCACGAGGGTGCGTTCCTCGCCCGGCTCGCCCAGCAGCGCGAACCCCGGTGCCTTGCGCGACCGGGACGCCAACGCGGCGTTGCCGAGCCCGCCGCGACCGCCCTTGGCCGCTACGAAACGGGTGCCCTCGCCCACCAGGTCCGCCAACACCTCGCCGTCCTCGGTGAGCACCACGGTGCCGTCGGGGACGCGCAGTTCCAACGTCTCCCCGGCCGCACCGTTGCGATGACTACCCTGCCCCTGTTTTCCGTTGCCCCCTCGTGCGTGGGGACGGAAATGGAAGTCCAACAGCGTGTGCACACCCGGGTCGACGACGAGCACGACATCGCCCCCGTGGCCGCCGTTCCCTCCGTCGGGACCGCCGAGTGGTTTGAACTTCTCGCGATGCACCGAGGCGCAGCCGTTCCCTCCGTTACCCGCGGCGAGATGAATCACCGCGCGATCCACGAACCGGGATGCCATTACGTCGCCTTCCTCAGGGCCACAGGAACTACTTGTCATAGCAAAACGAGGGACGGGGCCGGATGTGTTCCGGGCCCGTCCCTCGTTTTGAGTAGCGTGTGCTGGCCGGGCCGGTCAGGCCTCGACCGGCACGATGTTGACCGTCTTGCGGCCACGCTTCGTGCCGAACTGGACCGAGCCTGCGGCGAGAGCGAACAGGGTGTCGTCACCGCCGCGGCCGACGTTCATGCCGGGGTGGAACTTGGTGCCACGCTGACGGACGAGGATCTCGCCCGCCTTCACGGTCTGACCGCCGAACCGCTTAACGCCGAGGTACTTCGGGTTGGAGTCACGGCCGTTGCGAGAGTTGGACGCGCCCTTCTTGGTTGCCATGGCTGGTCAGGTTCCTTACTTGTTGATGCCGGTGACCTCGAGGCGGGTCAGCCGCTGCCGGTGACCCTGGCGCTTGTGGTAGCCGGTCTTGTTCTTGAACTTGTGGATACGGATCTTCGGGCCCTTGGCCTGCTCGACGACCTTGCCCGTGACCGAGACCTTCGCCAGCGCGTCAGCGTCCGTCGTGACCTTGCCGTCGTCGACCACCATCACGGCGGGAAGGGTGTGCTCGGTGCCCGGCTCGCCGTCGAGCTTCTCGACCTCGACGACATCGCCGACGG